>NZ_JAYWZK010000006.1:0-200642 GCF_048148385.1 Acinetobacter sp. 197 | reverse complement strand
TTGGCATTCAGCTTTTCAGCATCTCTGGCAGCTGCATTGCTATCCAGTTTGGCAATGATTTCTTCCAGTGTCATACGCCCCTGACCGATGTGCTGGTTGTCCTGAAATACCATCGGAACAGCCATGATCTTGCGTTCTTCGACTTCATCCTGGAAGAAGGCACCATCAATCATGGTGGCTGTGGTACCCGGGTTGTAGATCGCAATCAGGTTCAGTGCCTGAACCACATCCGGACAGTTATGGCAGCTTAAGGATACGAACACTTCAAAGTCGGATTGAATGCCCAGACTTTTAATAGACTCCAGCACTTCATCAGAGACTTTGGGTGCATAACCGGAAGTTTGCAGCAATGCCAGAATCAGGGAAGTAAACTCATGACCCATCGGCAAGCCTGCAAAGAACACGCGTGGCTGTTCACCGGCCTTGGCAATACCGAAACTTGGCACACGTTTGTTGCTGCCGTCAAAGCGGGCAGTCACCTGATCAGAAAGTGCCGCAATCTCTTCGACCAGTTCCTTGATCTTGGCTGACTTGTCAGAGCCATCAAGGGTAGCCACCAGTTCAATCGGGCCTTCAAGGCGCTCAAGTAAGGTTTTAAGTTGGGCAGAAGTATTTTGGTCTAACATTGCTAACGCCTCCAGAGGAGTAAATGTTTATTTGATACAGCCATGATAGGATAATCGATTGAATAGGTAAAACAGGTTGTTTTTATATAATCAATCGATTTTTTGGATAGCTTAAGAAATTCACTATCAATTTCAATTTCCTATATATGGATTAAATGGGAATTTTCAAGTAGTTTGCCGTCATGTTTGCTATTTTAGGTTAATATTTAGAATGTATTGAGGAGGGTTTAGTGATGGAATTACAACGCGGTATTTATCAGCATTACAAGGGCCAGCTTTATCAGGTGTTTCATGTGGCGACCCATAGTGAAACTGAAGAAAAACTGGTGGTATATCAATGTCTCTATGGGGATTATTCGATTTGGGTACGCCCTTTAACCATGTTCACTGAAACCATTACCACGAACGATGACCGGGAGGTGGAACGTTTTAAATTGATTCAGGCACTTTAAGCTAGCAAGACTCAGGGAAGAGAGATAATGAATCCAGATAAATTTGAAAAATTCATGCAGGAATTATATGAAAAATTTCATATGCATGATCTGAAGCAGAATGATCGACTACACCGATATCGCAATATAGAGCCCGAATCTGGCCAATTTTTATCTATGCTGATTCGTGCGCAACAATCCAAAAAGATATTGGAAATTGGTACGTCTACCGGTTATTCAACCTTATGGCTGGCTAAAGCTGCACGCCAGACTCAAGCCAAGATTACAACTCTTGAACTTGATGCAGAACGGGTTGATCAGGCCAAGCAATATGCGACAGAAATTGATCTGGCAGATGTGATCGATTTTAAAGTGGGAGATGCTCAAGTTTATCTAGAAGCAATGCTAGAAGGATTTGATTTTATTTTACTGGATGCCGAACGAGATGCGTATGTCAGTTACTGGCCACATTTAAGCCGGTTGCTCAAGATCAAAGGCGGTTTGCTGGTAGTCGATAATGTTGTTTCGCATGCAGCAGAAGTGAAAGAATTTATCACCTTAATTCAGCAAGACCCACGTTTTATTATGATGACAGTACCCATAGGCGCAGGTTTGCTGATGGTGGAGTTCCGTTAAAACGGATTTGTTTTAATCCATGCAAATTTTATTAAAATGCAAATTGTATTCGAGATATTTTTCTACGAATGCGGCTTTGTCTTGGCGTCTTAACAGGTTGTCATAAATAAATTCAGGTACGGGGTGATATAGCTCGGTATGGCCATTACTATATACAATTTTCAGGTGGCGACTTGAAGGATTGTATTTCCAAGAAATCACGGTAAGCAGTTTTTGCATATGCGTTCCTCCACTGAATATTTCTTATCTTGTCATTCGAACTTATGCTATGTGGTGCTAGAGATGTATAGCTGAATTGTAAGAATGGGTAAGGATTATGAGAAAGAGAAGCAAAAGATATGCCTGAATTTTTAAATAATTAAAAAAGAAAAAGATGGACGGAAATTTTTAAAGTCCTAATAAAATCCCGTATTGCGCTGACATAAAAGTTTAAACCATAAAAAACCACGCTAAAGAGCGTGGTTTTTTTGAATCACTTCAATCTAATTAAAATTAGATTTTACCTACTAGGTCGATTGAAGGAGCAAGAGTTGCATCGCCTTCTTTCCATTTAGCTGGGCAAACCTCACCTGGGTGAGCATGTACGTATTGAGCTGCTTTAACTTTACGAAGAAGTTCTTGAGCATCACGGCCGATACCACCAGCGTTGATTTCAACGATTTGGATTTTACCTTCTGGATCGATGACAAAAGTACCGCGATCAGCAAGGCCATCAGCTTCGATTAATACGTCAAAGTTTTTAGCAAGCGTCCAGTTAGCATCACCAACCATTACGTACTGGATTTTTTTGATTTCTTCTGAAGAATCGTGCCAAGCTTTGTGAGTGAAATGTGTGTCAGTAGAAACTGAGTAGATTTCAACGCCTAGTTTTTGGAATTCAGCGTAGTTGTCAGCAAGGTCACCTAGTTCAGTTGGGCAAACGAAAGTGAAGTCAGCTGGATAGAAGAATACAACAGACCATTTGCCTTTCAGGTCAGCTTCTGTAACTTCAATGAATTTGCCGTTTTGGAATGCAGTTGCTTTAAATGGTTTAACTTCAGTATTAATTAAGCTCATCATTGTCTCCATGATTGAGGTAGTCTTTGATTTTGAATAAGAGTATCGAAATTCTGGTGAATGCTAAAATGGTATTTTTACATTATAAATATCGGAAAAACCGAATTAAGTAAAAATGCTCCGCCTTAGCAAAATAACTTTGTTCACTTAGCAGCATCAAAATGATGGCCTGATGACAAAATTATCTCTTTTTCCTCACTCTAGCAAACATGATGTTGAAACCAAAAAATTCAAGGGTCATTCAGAAAAAAAGCATGTTTTCCGGAAATTAATTTAAATATCAATCGTAAATTCGGATTCATACTTAAATCTAATCATGTAGACAGATCTCAGGGAGATGATCATGCTGCCAGATTTATTGCGCTAAAATGAGTGAAATTAAACGAGTAACGTTAAATTGCCCAGTACTTAACAGAACTACGACTATCTGAAATCTGATGAACCAAGTAAAATAAACCTTTCCAGTTTTTTGATGTGGGTGTTTTCTCTGTGCAGAGTCATTTAAATGTAGATCAATGGGTAATGGCGCGTGACCGTCACCGTTTAAATCGACTGAAAAAGGGGAAAGACGCAAATGCCAAGCAGTATCAGGAATTATTTGAAAAATCCAATCTGAAAGTACGGCAACGGCTTGAGCATATTCCAAACATCAAGCTGAATCAGGATTTGCCGGTAACCCAGTATGCTGACAAGCTGATTACCGCGATTCAAAAGCATCAGGTCATTATTGTAGCGGGTGAAACCGGTTCTGGTAAAACTACCCAGTTACCGCAAATTGCCATGCTGGCTGGACGTGGCCTGACTGGAATGATCGGGCATACCCAACCGCGCCGACTGGCAGCACGCAGCGTATCACAGCGTATTGCTGAAGAAGTCGGTGAAAAACTTGGGGAATCAATCTCTTTTAAAGTTCGTTTTACAGAACAGGGTTCGCAAGATTCAATTGTGCGTTTGATGACAGACGGTATTTTACTGGCCGAACTGACGCATGACCGTTACCTGACCAAATATGACACGATTATTATTGATGAAGCGCATGAACGTTCGTTGAATATCGACTTCATTATGGGCTATCTGAAGCAGCTGTTGCCGCGTCGTCCTGATCTGAAAGTCATCATTACTTCAGCAACCCTGGATGTAAACCGTTTTAGCAGTTACTTTAATGGTGCGCCAATTTTTGAAGTGGAAGGCCGCAGCTTCCCGGTTGAGCTGCGTTATCGCCCGATCTCGGAAATGAGCATTGGCGGTAGTGATGATGACGAGTTTGATGACTTTGAAGAAAATCTGCCTCGCGCTGTGGTCAAAGCAGTCGAAGAATGCTTTCAGGATGCACAGGAAAAAGGCCATCCTGAACACGCCGATATCCTGATTTTTGCCAGTACGGAGCAGGAAATTCGTGAGTTACAGGAAACCCTGATCAAACACGGGCCACGCCATACTGAAGTATTAACTTTATATGCGCGTCTGGCGCTGGCCGAACAGCAGAAAATCTTTAATCCTTCTGGGGGCGGGCGACGTATTATTATTGCCACCAACGTGGCAGAAACGGCTTTAACCGTTCCGAATATCCGGTATGTGATTGATAGCGGTTTTGCCCGTATTTCGCGTTATAACTATCGTTCACGGGTGCAGCGCCTGCCGATTGAAGCCATTTCTCAGGCAGCAGCCAATCAGCGTAAAGGCCGCTGTGGCCGTATTGCACCGGGTGTCTGTATTCGTCTGTATTCTGAGGAAGACTTCCTGAGCCGTCCAGAGTTTACCGAACCGGAAATCAAGCGAACTAACCTGGCATCTGTAATTTTGCAGATGCAAAGTCTGGGGTTGGGTTCACTCGAAGACTTCGACTTCATTGAGCCACCAGATCATCGTCTGGTAAATGATGGCCGCAAGCTCCTGATTGAACTGGGTGCAATGGCTGAGAAAAATTCTCCTAAAACTGAAGATGATCAAGCAAATCCCTCTAAATCTCCCTTTGAGAAAGGGAGGCTTCAAAGCAGTGGCTTAACCAAGATCGGTCAACAAATGGCGAAAATGCCGATCGATCCACGTCTGGCCCGTATGATTCTTGGTGGTGCACATTTTGGGGCGTTGAATGAAGTGTTGGTCATTGTGGCAGCACTTGCAGTTCAGGACCCGCGTGAGCGTCCGGCAGACAAGCAGATGCAGGCGGATCAGAAGCATGCATTATTCCGTGAAGCCGATTCTGATTTCCTGTTCTATATCAAACTCTGGGAGACGCTGCATAATAACCGCGACAGCATGAGTGAAAATAAGCGCCGTACTTTTGCACGAAATCATTTCCTGAGCTGGTTGCGTCTGCGTGAATGGAAGAAAACTCATGAGCAGTTGGTGGATTTGGCTAAGGGCTTAAAACTGTCATTTAATGAAAAGAAAGCCAGTTATGAAAATCTGCACCGTGCCTTGTTGACCGGCCTATTATCATTTATCGCCAACAAGACCGATGAGCGTAATGTCTTTATGGCAGTACGTCAGCAAAAAGCACGGATTTTCCCGGCTTCTACCTTACACAAGACCAATACGCCGTGGGTGATGGCCTTTGAAATGGTCGAGACTTCCCAAGTGTATTTACGTACCCTTGCCAAGATTGAACCGGAATGGATTCTGCTGGCCGCACGTGACCTGCTCAAGCATCATTATTTTGAACCGCACTGGTCGAAAAAAGCCGGTGTAGTGAATGCCTATGACCAGATTTCCCTGTTTGGTCTGATCATTGAGCCAAAGCGTCCGATCAATTATGAAAAAGTTGATCAGGCAGCTGCACATGAAATCTTTTTACGGGATGCTTTAACCACTGGGCATTTAGGCATTACTCCACCATTTTTAAAACATAATCTGCTTAAACTGGAAGAAGTCGAGCGGGTAGAAGACAAGCTGCGCCGTCGTGACCTGGTCGTAGATGAAGAAACCATTTACCAGTTCTATGCTTCCAAAGTGCCGCCTGAAGTGGCCAGTCGGCGTAGTTTTGAAGACTGGCGTGCCACGGTTGAGCCTCAGAATCCGCGTTATTTATTTGTTGATGACGATGCGCTGTGGCTAAATGATCGTCCAACCACACAACAATTCCCGGACTATTTGCAGAATGGTAGCCTTCGTCTGGCTGCAACCTATCGTTTTGACCCGAGTCATGATGAGGATGGTGCGACAGTTAAAATTCCACTGCAAGCCTTGGCACAGGTCGATGAAGGGATCTGGTCATGGGGGATTCCCGGCTGGCGTCTGGAGCTGATTGAAGCATTACTAAAGTCTTTGCCAAAAGACAAGCGCCGTAATCTGGTGCCAATTCCGGATACTGCACGAAAACTCATGGCAAAAGTAGATGCGCAGGATTTACAGAAACATATTTTTAGTTTCTTGGCCTTCCAGCTGCGAGGCGAACAAATCACGGAGAAAGATTTCAGCTTTGACCGGGTAGACCAATATCTGTTGCCTTTTATTAAAGTGACTGATGAAAAAGGTCGTGTCATTGAGCAGGGCCGTGATCTTGCTGAGCTGAAAGCGCGCTGCCGGACTGAAACGCATAGTCCGGTCAAACAGCTTAAAGGTGAATTTACAACTTTCCCGGAAAGCTTTGTATTTGAAGCCTCGCAAAAAGTCACCGGTGTTGTGGTCAAGCAGTATCAGGCGCTGGTTCCGGCCAAAGCTTTTGCTGACTTGGAGCAGAAAGATGAATCGGGTGTAGTGATTCAGACTTTTAATGATCAGGCTGAAGCGGTCAAAAAACATCGTGAAGGAGTGATCCGACTGGTACATATGCAACTCGGAGACTTGACCCGCCAGTTGAAAAAACAGATTTCCAAACCTCTGGCGCTGGCTTATTCACCACTCGGTGACAAGGCACAACTGGAACAAATGTTAGTTTATGCCACACTGCAAATGTCCATAAATGAGCTTCCTGTCAATGCGCAAGAGTTCCAAAAGCTGGTAGAAGATGTAAAAAAATCTTTCTTAAGTCATGGGCAGGTCGCCCTGAAAGAGATCACGGATATTTATATCCAGTGGCAGGAAATCCGCCGGAAATTGCTGGTTTTAGACCATTCTGTGTTTGAAAAAAATATCAATGATATTGAAGATCAGCTTGATTTAATGAGCCTTTCTGATTTTGTTTATCGTAAACCGTCTGATGTCTGGATTGAATTTCCACGTTATTTAAAAGCCTTGATCTTGCGTTTAGAGCGCTTGCCCAATAATCTACAAAGGGACAATTCCGCCATTGACCAAATTGATCAATGGATGGAAAAATTATTTCAGTTTAAAGATGACCCTCGTCTGAAAGAATTGTATTTCATGGTCGAGGAGTTAAGAATCTCATTGTTTTCACAACCGATGAAAACAAAAGCACCCGTGTCTCCAACTCGCTTGCAAAAAGTATGGGATCGTCTTGGAATCAGTTAAGATATAGGTAATTCAGAGAAGGAGTTTTACATGGGCATCCGCATTACGGGTACGGGCTTATTCCATCCGGAACACGTCATCACCAATGAAGAATTAGTTGAAAGTTTAAATGCTTATGTGGAACTGTTTAATCACGAAAATGCTGACAAAATCGCTGCAGGCGAAATTGAAGCGCGTCGTGGTTCTAGTGCAGAGTTTATTGAAAAAGCGTCTGGTGTCCAGCGCCGTTATGTTGTAGAAAAATCAGGTATTCTTGATCCAAGACGCTTACGTCCAAACTTACGTGAACGTGCAGATGACGAAATTTCACTGCAAGCAGAGTGGGGTGTAATTGCGGCCAAGCAGGCGATGGAAAATGCCGGTGTGACCGCCGAAGATATTGATATCGTGATTCTGTCATGCTCGAATTTGCAACGTGCTTATCCGGCTGTGGCGATTGAGATTCAAACTGCTTTAGGAATCAAAGGTTATGCCTATGACATGAATGTGGCCTGTTCTGCAGCTACATTTGGTCTGAAACAGGCTTATGATGCGATCAAAGCAGGCGCACGCCGTGTGTTGCTTGTGAATGTGGAAATTACTTCTGCACATACCGATTTCCGTTCACGTGACTGTCACTTCATTTTTGGGGATGTTGCCACTGCCTCCATTATTGAAGATACCGAAACCAAGACCGGTTTTGAAATTCTGGATATTTCATTGTTTACCCAGTTCTCCAATAATATCCGCAATAACTTCGGTTTCCTGAACACGTCTGAAAATGCCGATATTGATGACAAGCGTTTCCGTCAGGACGGTCGCAAGGTATTTAAAGAAGTCTGCCCACTGGTTGCAAAAATGATTACTACTCAGCTTGAGAAAAATCATATTGCGCCAACAGAGGTGAAACGTTTCTGGTTGCACCAGGCCAATGCCAGCATGAATGAACTGATTCTGAAGCTGGTGGTGGGTAAGGAAAATGCCAAACCTGGTCTGGTACCGATTATTCTGAACGAGTTCGCGAATACCTCTTCAGCAGGTGTAATCATTGCCTTGCACCGTACTGCAAATGAAGTTGAAGATGGCGAATATGGCGTACTTTGTTCATTTGGTGCAGGCTATTCAGTCGGCTCAATTCTGGTACAAAAACACGTTGCATAAGCCAGGAGCATATTTTGCAGGTCAAACATGACGGGCAGTGGATTAGACGCTTAAGTGCCTTATCCAAACTTTATTTTACCCCTACTTTTTTAGGGGCCGAATATATTGATGCCAGTCGACCTGCAATGTATGTCGGTAATCATTCCATGTACGGAATCTTCGACTCTCCGATGCTGATTGATTATCTCTATAACGAACATAAAGTGGCTGTGGTCAGCATTGCTGATCATAGCCATTTTTATGTGCCCTTGTGGCGTGAAGCTGTGAAAAAATTTGGTGCTATTGATGGGACACAACATTATGTGCGTACTGCGATGCAGCAGGGCTATTCCATTCTGGTCTTTCCGGGTGGGGGTCGTGAAGTTTTAAAACGAAAAGGCGAGCAGTATCAGTTGATCTGGAAGCAACGTTACGGATTTTTAAAACTGGCTCAAGAGTTTAATTATGATATTGTCCCGTTTGCAGCGCTCGGTGGGGACGAAGTCTATGAGATTGGCTTTGATGCCAATAAGATTGTCCAGCACAAATATTTCCAGACACTCCTAAAGGTACCACAACTCAAAAAATTACTACGTCAAGGCGATGTAATTCCTTCTTTGCCCAAGCGACTGTTTCCCAAACGTCTGCCATTTTATTTTCAGTTTATGCCAAGACAATCGATGGCTCAGGTGCATACTCAGGAAGAGCTGATCGCATTTCGACAGAGTCTTCAACACCACATTTATACCGGTCTGGCCGAACTTAGCGTGCTGCGGCAACAAGGCCAATAAAAGGCGTTTTCTATTAAATCTGGACTGTTGGTCTACCATTGCGTATTATTTTTCAGCAATGAAAATCCATGACTGTTTTATAGTGCAAGTGATGCCATAATGTATCTTTAAGTGGGCCCTGATTGGCAATCAAGGAGTCAGCATGATCCAATATAAAAATAAGATGATCCTAAGATGACGAGGCGCGTATGGAACAGAATGGCTTGATAGCGCCTTTAAGTTTACTAGCACAACAATGTTTGCGGATTTCTCCAGAGCTAAAACAGCTTTATCTTGACCAGATGGCGATGATTGGTCAGCTGAATGCACAAAATTTATTAAAAATTCAGCAGGATCAGCATCGGATTGAATTGCTGGATGGATGGTTTTATATCCAGTTTCATACTCCGCCCGCATTAGACTCAGGAGCCGTGTCTACTTTGGTGGAACGTCAGTTTTATTTCCATAAAAGCAAGGCGGAAGCACTGGAGGAATTCTTTCTACAGGATATCTATTTCCTGACTGGAGATTTAAAATCCCAGCATTCACTATATTTGCGCGACAAAGCCAAGCAGTTACGCCAGCTCATTTTTGCTCAGGTGTATGCAGGGCTCAATGGCCCAGAACGGGTATTCGCATTTCTGCAGCAGATGTCGGCTGTTCAGGCTGAGATTATCGACCAGCAGCTGATCAAGGCGGGACTATACACAATACCTGTGATGCAAAACTTTGTGCAGTATGGGAATGAAATTCCACAGCAAATCCTTGAAAGCTTGCAACAGGCTTTTTCTTTGCAATATCTGCAGCAAGATGAATTTCTGTCCATCCAGTCATTGATGGATAGTCTGGATGAATTCTGTTTTAGTGCTACGCAATTTTTGCCTCCGGTAACATTCCGGATTATGTCATTGTCTTTTGAAGAGCGTTTTAACCTGCAGGAACTGATTGATCACACTGATGATATCTGCATGCTGTATCGGCATGCACAGGAGCAGAGCAACCTGCTCGGTTTTGTCCGTTTGATGAACCGCGAGGTCTGGCATCGGGATGATTTGTTATCTAAACGGAATTTCTTTGAAAATCATTCTTATTTATGGCAAAAAAAGGTGGCTCGATTGCCACTGTTTGACTGTCAGCGAGCGGTAAATTGGCTATTCAAGCAATCTGCTGAAGTGCTGGACTGGATCAGTAACAATATCCAGCATAGCAGTGTGCGGGTGGCGGTGACAGCCTTAAGTTTTGTAGATAGTCACCATATTCATCCACAGATTATTCTGGCGACCTTGCAATATTTTCAATATGTTTCGGCACGTCTGTTTATTCATAGCATACATGAATATGCGATCCAGCATGAATGGTTTCAGAGTGAGCATAATCAGTCATTTGTATTGAAAGGCACACGCCAATCATTTGATGATCAACGAATTGCGATTAGCCCCTCGATTCTGTATCTGGATGAATGGATGGAGTTGCTGCGCAATATGGCGAAAATGGATGATCAGCTGACTAAGAAAGTTTACTTGAATTTGAGCCGGGTGATGCAGGCGTATATGCAGCATCTATATAGGATCACCGCGCATCTTCCGGATGAAGTTTTGGCGTATATTCAGCCTCAAAGCCAGCAGAATCGTGACTTTTATACTGTTTTGCGGCGCTACCAGATTACCTTTACTGAATTCAGGCAGCTGTTTTATATGCACGGCGGGCATATGCGAGAGTCGGTATTTGACAGTTATGTGCGCGACTATTTGGTTGACTATTTTTCCAATCATAAACACATACCAAAAAACCTGAGCTGGAGCAGTTTGTTTAGTCAGGCGGTTGCCTGGCATGATCAGATTCAGAAGCAGGAAATTATTGCCAAGCTGAAAAAAGAATTTGCTTTGGCTCATTGGAAAACACGGACACAGGTCCCTTTCTTGTTATATTTCAACTGGCGTTTTGAAGAGCTGAAAACATTGGACCGGATTATTGAAGAAACCAAAATTTTCCGCAACTGCCTGGCAGCAAGTTACGCCCAACAAATAGTGGAAGGCCAGTATCTAGCCTTTCGTATGTCTCATCCTGCTGTACGCTTACCGCTGATGCTGGGCTGCCGTCTGGTCAATGGGCAGGTGATTTTTGATCAGCTGGAATATCCGAACAATCAAAAAGCAGAAGCTGAATACTGCAATATTGCCCAGCATTTTATTAACTGGCTAAACCTGCAGGCTTGACCAGATTCAGTCCTTTTATGTCCATGAAGCTTAACTTTTCCGCTAAAACTCGTTAGGCTATAGCCGTTCTTTTACGGTATGTCTTTTATGAAACAGGAAACTGCACTTAAGCTCTTAAAAGCAGGCGAAAATGTATTTTTAACCGGTTCTGCGGGTGCAGGAAAAACTTATACACTTAATCAATATATCAATTATCTGAAGGCCCGTAAGGTGTCGGTCGCGATTACCGCATCGACCGGGATTGCAGCAACGCACATGAATGGTATGACCATTCATACCTGGGCGGGAATTGGAATTAAGGACTTTTTGTCTGAAGAAGACTTAAAGCGCATGAAGGAACGTAAATACCTGAAAGAACATCTAGAAAACGCACAAGTTTTGATCATTGATGAAATTTCCATGCTGCATGCCAAGCAGCTTAATCTGGTCAATCAGGTACTGAAATATTTCAAGGAAAGTGATGAGGCTTTTGGTGGGATTCAGGTGATTGTTGCAGGCGACTTTTTCCAGTTGCCGCCCGTTGGTAAAAATGATGAACGCAACCGTGACAAATTCTGCTTTATGTCGGATGCCTGGGTGGAAGCCAAGTTTCGTGTCTGTTATCTGACCGAGCAGCATCGTCAGGGCAATGATTATCTGAATGATATTCTAAATGCCATTCGTGCACAGGCAATTAATCATGAACATCGTACAGCGCTTCAGGCCACACGCCAGCAGGATATCGGCGAAACCTATACACGGCTTTATACCCATAATATGGATGTGGACAGTATTAACTTCAAACATCTGAATGAAATTGACAATGATCCGCGCCAGTTTGATGCGCAGTGTGATGGCAATGACAAGCTGATCGAGACTTTAAAATCTTCAGTGCGTGCACCAGAGTCTTTAACCCTGAAAAAACATGCCAAAGTCATGTTTGTGAAAAACAACTTCGATATGGGCTATATCAACGGCAGTCTGGGTGAAGTCATTGGCTTTGAAGAAGATGATGAATATGGTGTGCTACCGAAAGTCAAACTGACGGATGGAACTACATTAATCGTGGAGCCTGAAACCTGGTCAGTCGACAATGAAGCAGGTAAAACCATTGCCAGTTTCCAGCAGATTCCATTACGTCTGGCCTGGGCGATTACCATTCATAAATCCCAAGGAATGACTCTGGAAGCTGCCGAGATTGACCTGAGCCATACTTTTGAAAAGGGTCAGGGGTACGTAGCGCTATCGCGGTTAAAAAGCTTGAATGGCTTACGTTTAAAAGGTTTTAATGAGCAGGCTTTAGAGCTCGATACTCTGGCTATTAAGGCGGATCGCCGTTTTCAGGAACTCTCTGATGAAGCCGAAGCGAATTTTGACAATGTGGATCTGACTGTACAGCATAATGCCTTTATCCGGCATTGTGGTGGAACACTGAACGAAGTTGAAATCCAGCGCAATGAGAAGAAAATTGCCAAAAATGGTGGTAAACAAAGCTATGCTACTGCAACATTGGATGAAACGCGGGAATTGTTTGAAGAAGGTTATGAGATTGCCGATATTGCAACTGAACGTGGTTTGACTCCGGCGACCATCATTAACCATTTAGGCCGTTTGCATAAAGAGCAGGGGCTGGATATTTCAGTTGCCCATCCAGGTGAAGAAGTGGTGGAGCAGATTCGCAAGATTTATAAACGCCTGACCAAGCGTCAAAACTCGGAACATTTTAATGATGATGGTTCTATTAAGCTGCGTCCGATTGTGGAACTCACTACACCTAAAATGGCTTATGACCAAGTGCGTTTAGCCTTGCTGTTTGTGGAATAAGCTTAAATATTTCAGTCTATGCACTAAATTGAAAAATGATAGAAAGTTGGTCCTATCTTCTAAAATAAGGTTGAGCTGAATTGGATAACCTTGCACTGAGATGTCCATTTTTCTATCAATTAAAATTTGAGATACAGGTTGATGTCGGGTGACATGGAGGCCGTCGTGGATCTTTGGCGTTAGCAGATCAAACGCATAGGCAGCCTTTTAAAATTATTTGATTTTTTAATCTCATTTTTAAAACCCGATGCATTATCGTGTCCCAATCAATACCGATAAAATTCCAGCTGCAATTAAAGGGCCAACCGGAACACCGCGTAATACTGCTACGCCCGCTACTGTGCCTAACAAGAGTCCAGCCACTACATCTGGCTGACTTGACATCAGTTTCACCCCACGTCCGCCCAACCAGGCGACGAAGACCCCAATTGCGATGGCCAGCAAAGACTTCCAGCTCAGGAAAGATTTGAGAATACTTTCTCCTGAAATTTTGCCACTGGCAATTGGTGTCAGAACACCAATGGTCAGAATAATAATCCCGATATTTAAACCATGCGCCTGTACATAGGGCAACAAACTGCTGAGAGGCGTGATTTTTAAAACGATTAACACCGCTGCAGCAATGGTGACTGCACTATTATGGCTGAAAATACCGCAAGCCAGTAATACCAGAAGAACAATCAGATTCAGATCAAGTTGCGACATAAGTAGGAGAGATAGAGTGAAAAATAAAGCTATTGTAGAGCTTTTCAACACGTGATACCTAGAAAACAGCGGAAGAAACCAAATTCATGACTGATTCAGGATAGAATGCACAGGTCTTCACTTGATACAGGTATAAACAGATGCTATTGGAAAAAATGTTGCAGTCACAAGGTTTCGGCTCCCGCAAGCATTGTCAGCAACTGATTAAAAATGGTGCTGTTTCAATTCAAGATGAAGTGATTGACAACCCCAAACATAAACTGGATTTAAATAACTTGAATTTCGAGGTCTATGGTAAGAGCCATACCTATCGGGAAAAAGTCTATATCGCCTTAAACAAGCCACAAGGCTATGAATGTTCGCATCAGGCGACCCATCATTTTAGTGTGTTTGACCTGTTTGATGACATTCTGCTGAATCGGGGGATTCAGTGTGTAGGGCGTCTGGATCAGGATACTACCGGGCTGTTATTGCTGACTGATGATGGCCAATTCCTGCAAGCGCTGACTCATCCCAAAAAACATGTGGCCAAGGTCTATCAGATGCAAACTGCTGATCCAGTCACGGATGAACAGATTCAGCAATTAGAGCAAGGGGTCGAGTTAAGAAATGAAAAAGGCATTTTTGCAGCTACTGAAGTGACACGATTGGCTGAAAATCGTCTGCAAATGACTATCCATCAAGGCGTCTATCATCAGGTGAAGCGTATGCTGGTTGCTGTAGGCAATAAAGTTGAACAGTTGCACCGTGCACAGATTGGTGCTTTAGCTTTACCAGAACTGGCTGAAGGAGAGTGGCTGTATTTAAATGTGGAACAGGTGGCGCAGGCCAAATTCCGCTCTGAATAATAATTTTTTTATTCTCTTAAATTGGATTAAAAAATAAGACTTATTTTAGGAAACAGTGATGGGTTTGAAACTCATCGTCTCTAATAAATCCCATGGATTCATATAATTTGTGCGATTGATAATTGTTTTTTTGGGTTTCTAGGGTGATTCTTAAGGCCTGTTCATGTTTGGCAAATAAAATTGCGGTATCAATCAGTTGTCTGGCTGCGCCCTGACGCCGAAAAACCGGCGTGATATACACATCATCCAGAATATAATAGGTCGAGCAGGCTACCGAAGAAAAACCCAGATACAGGATAATAAAGCCGGCAAAGGTATCATCTTTGGTATTGATAAAAATAACAGTCTGCCCATCTTCAAAACGCTGTTTTAGAAATTGGTAAGAGAGTTCAGGATTGGAAGACGTACCATAAAACTGTCGATATTCATCAAATAATATCGCCAGCTGATTCAGGTCTGCTGACTGGGCGCGTCGTACGAGCATTGCATACTCCATGCTAATTTTTTATTGATTATCAGCATCAAGCATAGCGAAATTTATGAGTGGCAGGCTTTAGAAATTGTTTGGAAATGCAACAATGTTAAATTTTGTCGCTTTCACCCAAAATGGCATTCAGTTCTTCAAATAAATCAAGATGATCATCATCCAATGCAATCTCCTGATCATCCAGTAAATTCATGGCAGAACTGGAAAGCGCATTTTGCTCGGTTTTAGCTTCGTTTTGTTTCAGCTTGCGCAGTCGGATCAGCTGTTCCAGATTGATATTCTGGTTTTCAATCGAGAAGGGGATCGATTTGGTAATCACCACCTGCTTGAAAAAAAGACGCACAGCCTGAGCTGGCGTAATCCCCAATTGCTTAAATACTGCAAAGGCTTGTTTCTTCTCTTGCGAGTCCAAGCGAATTTGATAAACTTCAGTTTTTCTCATAATATTTTTAAAGCTTTAAATTACTTAACTTTTCGCCTTTATTCTAATCAATTATGTTTGAAATTCAATCTTAAAGCGACCGATTTTAGAAAATAATCTGTAATGACAAGCGATTTACAGTGTCAATTCAAGTTGCGAGCTGAAATTTAGGCTTTTTTGCGTGATCGGATCGATAAATTGAATATGTTTAGCCAATAAACTTAAAGGTGCAGAAAAATCATCTTCCGCCTTGTGCACTACCTGTGGATAAAAGGGATCATGACGGATCGGAATACCCAGATGATTCAAGTGCACCCGTAATTGATGCTGCTTGCCAGTATGCGGTTTCAACTCATATTTGGCCCATTCTGTGTTGTGTTCCAGCAGATCAATCGCTGTCTCGCTATTTGGCGTTCCGTCTAGCACGTGCATGGTATAAAAAGGCTGACCTTTTTGCATTCTCAAACGTGTGACCAATGGGAATTTTAAACTATGGTTATACGCCGCAATTGCATGATAGGTTTTTTGCACCTGCCGTGTAGCAAATAACTGCTGGTACAGGCCACGTGATTCCACACATTTGGAAATCAGGACCACACCTGCCGTTTCACGGTCCAGCCGGTGAATGGGCGTTAAATGCTCATTGCCGGTTTGCTTTTTAAGACGAACCAGTAGCGTTTCCTGCACATATTGTCCGGTCGGGCTCATGGTCAAAAAATGCGGTTTATCGACCACCATGAAATGCTCATTTTCAAATAAAATCTGATGTTGAAAAGGAACATGCACTTCATGTGCCAAAAAGCGGTAATAGAAACAGTGGCTATTGGCTTGAAATGGACTTTCTGTTGTTAATTGATTGCCTTGGGCATTATAGACCAGTCCCTCGTTGAAACGGGACCGCCATTCATCTGCTGTAATATGCGCAAATTGCGTGCATAAATAAGCAAAAACTGTCAGGGGCGCATCCGGACTGGCTGGCAAAAACACTTTACTGGCACTGACTCCATTCAGCATGGGCGGGTTAAATTCAACAGTCGGTTGCATGGCAGGCAGATTAACCTCTTAAGGAACAGATGCTGTGAAAAAATACAGTTTCTCACACGGGTGAATAGGCTTTTAAAGCGTGGCGATGCTATCATATTTATTCTTTTGCATCATGTCGTGAGTAATATGCCTTATTCATTTAGTGTCACTTTAAATCATGAAGACGATACCCAAAAACTGGCCAAGGTTCTGGCGGAAAATTTCCCTGCGGGAGTCGTGTATCTGATTGGTGACCTAGGGGCAGGAAAAACGACGTTAACGCGTTATTATTTGCAACAGCTGGGTCATAAAGGTTCAGTGAAAAGTCCAACTTATACATTGGTCGAACCCTATCAAATCAATGGTCAGGATATTTTTCATTTTGACTTGTATCGTCTCAATGACCCGTATGAGCTGGAATTGATGGGCATCCGGGATTATCTGGAAACACCGAATGCGCTATTTTTATTTGAATGGCCGTCCAAAGGTGGCGATGAAATTCCGCAAGCTGACCTGATTATTGAAATTTTAAAATCTGAAGATGAGCTCACCCGTACTGCAAGTCTGATTTCATCGAATCTTGCCTTACGAGAAGCTCTGGAGCGCCAATTCTCACATGTTGAATGATTTAAGTCTGCGCCGTATTCGTGCCCTTGATCCTGCACTTGCCAACCAGATTGCCGCAGGTGAGGTCATTGAACGTCCGGCTTCTGTGGTCAAGGAATTACTGGAAAACTCGATTGATGCGGGTGCGACGGAACTGATCATTCGGGTCGAACAGGGTGGTAGTACTTTAATTGAAATCATCGACAATGGACGCGGAATTCATTCCGAAGATCTAGCTTTGGCCGTGATGCGCCATGCTACCAGCAAGATCCAGAGCGCTGACGAGCTGTATGCGATTAGCAGTCTGGGCTTTCGTGGCGAAGCACTGGCGTCGATTGCTGCAGTTTCTCGCCTGACCATGATCAGCAGTCAAAATGACGAGGGCATCGGTTATCAGGTCGAAGTCAATGGCACGGCTTTTGATCATCAGGAAATTCAAGCGGTCGCAGCTTCGAAAGGGACACATATCCGGGTTCAGGATTTGTTTTTTAATGTGCCTGCACGGCGTAAATTCCTGAAAAAACCGGGCACTGAATTTGGTCATATCGAAGAAATTGTGCGCCGTATGGCGTTAACGCATTTTGATATCCGGTTTGTGCTGGAACATAATGAAAGCATCAAGCTGAATTTACCCGTGGCGGATAGCGGCGCTTTGCGTTTTCAACGGGTACAGCAATTGCTTGGCCGCCAGTTTACTGAAAATGCCTACTGGATCGATGCAGACAGTATCAACATGCGTTTGTCTGGCTGGCTTGGCCATCCTTCAGATGCACGTGCACAGGCTGATTTGCAGTATGTCTATGTGAATGGCCGGATTGTCAAAGACAAAACCATTTCTCATGCCTTGCGGATGGCCTATGACGGCATCTTGCATGGGCATCAGCATGCGGCTTATTTACTGTTTTTAGAAGTTGATCCAGAAAATGTGGATGTGAACGTCCATCCGACCAAGCATGAAATTCGCTTCCTGAATCAGCGTGAAGTACATGAGTTTGTGCGGCATTATGCCAAAGAAACGCTGGCACAATTCCAGACCGCAACTGCGGATCTGGCCGAAGCAATGAAACAGGATCAGCAGCCTGGCTTGACGGCCCCGCAACCACGTTATCAGGAACAGTTCAGTCTGCATCAGACTGCGCGTTCTCAGCCGCAGGTGGTGAGAACGACATCTGCCTTAAGTGAAAATGAAACTTCAGATGTACTGACCGATTTTGCATCTTCAGGTCCACAAACGGTGCATTATTCCCCAGATTACCGTAAATCTTATTCGGGTTCACAGCAGCTGAATAATGCCTTGCAAAATTATTTAGCTCCGCTGAGAGAAAGGTCGGAAACTGAAGTATTCAGTCCTGAGCAGTCTTTTCAGACACATGTAAAGGCCAAAGTGGATGAGCATCCATTGGGTATTGCCATTGCCCAGTTACATGGTATCTACATTCTGGCGCAAAATACCGAAGGTCTGATTATTGTCGATATGCATGCGGCGCATGAGCGTATCGTTTTGCAGCAGATGAAATCAGCCTGGGATAAACCTGAATTCTGGACGTCACAGCAACTGCTGATTCCAAAGGTCGTAAACATTAGCCGGATGCAGGCGATGCGGGTAGAAGAACTTAAGGAGCAACTAGCACGTTTGGGTCTGGAAATTGACCAGTATGGTGATGAGCAGGTCATTGTACGTGGTGTACCGGCTATTCTACACAAGGCCGATTTTGATGCCCTGATTCCTGAATTATTGAATGATTTAGATCCGGGTGATCAGGCACAAAGTCTATTGCAGAAGCGTGACCAGATTCTGGCAGGTATGGCCTGTCATGGTGCAGTGCGAGCGCATCGTATCCTGAGTTTGTCGGAAATGAATGCTTTATTGCGTCAGATGGAACAAACCGAATTTGCCAGTCAATGTAATCATGGCCGTCCAACCTGGCGCGCCTTTCCATTGGCTCAACTAGATAAACTTTTTGCTCGAGGAGAGTAGTTTTACATGTCCAATCAATTGCCGGTCATCAATTTAATGGGGCCAACTGCAAGTGGCAAAACTGCTTTGGCATGTGAGCTATATGAGCAAGGAAATTTTGAGCTGATTTCGGTCGATTCTGCGCTGGTTTATCGGGAAATGGACATTGGTACTGCCAAGCCTTCTAAAGAGGAATTGGCGCGTTATCCGCATCACCTGATTGATATTATCAGTCCACTCGAAGTGTATTCTGCGGCCAACTTTGTTGAAGATGCTAGTCGTTTAATTGATGATATTCATGCCCGTGGTAAGACTCCGATTCTGGTCGGTGGAACCATGCTGTATTTTAAAGCTTTGCTCGAAGGTCTGTCAGATAATCTACCCAGTGCAGATTATGCTATACGGGCAGAGATTGAGGCGAAAGGTGAGCAGGAGGGTTGGGAAGCGGTTTATGCAGAATTATGTGCAGTCGATCCGATTGCCGGTGAAAAATTCAAGGTCAGTGACAAACAGCGTATTATTCGTGCCTTGGAAGTTTTTAAATTGACTGGAGAGCCGATTACAAAACTACAGGCAGAACAACCTAAAAACTTACCATATCGTTACAGTTTCCATAATTATGCTCTTATGCCTGATCGGTTAGAATTACATGGGCGTATTCAACAACGTCTGAAAATTATGTGGGAAAGCGGTTTTTTAAATGAAGTTGCAAACTTAATTGAAAAATACGATTTTAATGAAAATTTACCTTCCATGCGTTCAGTGGGTTATCGACAAGCCATAGAATTTTTAAAAAATGGCGATAAAACCAAGCAAAAGCAACAGGAAATGGAGGATAAGGCTTTATTTGCCACACGACAACTTGCAAAACGTCAATATACGTGGTTAAGGTCTTTGCAAGAAAAGCATAAATTTACAACATATTTTACGCTACAGCAGGCTCAAGAAGACTTGCGAAACTGTCACGGATAAAGCAAAATTTAGAGACTATCTTTTTTATAATTTTTAATTGAAAAATAGAGATAGTTTTTGCGCTGATTTTTAATTTTTTGGAGTTATAACATGTCTAAAGGTCAAACTTTGCAAGATCCATTCTTGAATTCTCTCCGTAAGGAACGTATCCCAGTATCTATCTTCTTGGTAAACGGTATTAAATTACAAGGTCATATCGAATCTTTTGACCAATACGTGGTTTTATTAAAAAACACAGTAAGCCAAATGGTTTATAAGCATGCAATTTCAACTGTAGTACCTGCACGTAATCCACGTCCTGCTGGTGCGCCTGCTGGTCCACAAGGTGCTGGTTTTGGCGGTCAAGGTGCTGCAGGTGGCTTTGGTGGCGGTCAGGGTGCTGGCTTCGGTGGTCAAGGTGGCTTCGGTGGCGGTCAAGGCGCTGGCTTCGGTGGTCAAGGTGGCTTCGGTGGTCAAGGTGGCTTCGGTGGTCAAGGTGGCTTCGGTGCCGGTCAAGGCGCTGGTTTTGATAACGATACTAAATTTGACGACTCGTCAGAAGATGAAAACAATCGTTAATCAAGTCTGAAAAATAAAAAAACCTCTCCTGGAGAGGTTTTTTTATTTGTGTATGTTTCGAAAAGTTGAATTAAAAAGCCAGCGGTATATTGCTGGCTTTTTAATAGCTGAAGGAGCTTAACGGTTACGTTTAGGATCGAGTTGTGGATCTTTAATTTCCACATAAGCGTTATTACGTATTTCACGTAACCAGCTGTCCAGTTCCGCATCAAATTGACGTTCACCTAATAATTGGCGGGCCATACGTTCCTGATATTCCTGTGTCATATCTTGTTGACGTGTTTCACTCACTTGAAGAATATGCCAGCCAAACTGGGATTGAAACGGTTTGCTGAACTGACCTACTGGGGTGCTTTTCATTTGCTGTTCAAATTCAGGCACCATTACTCCTGGGCTGACCCAACCCAGGCTTCCACCATCACGTGCCGAGCCAGGATCAGTAGAGAATGTTGAAGCTAGAACAGTAAAATCCTCACCTTGTTTCAGGCGGTTATACAGACTATCAATCATCTGTTTGGCATTTTCTGGACTTACCACTTCAGAAGGTTGAATCAAAATATGCCGCGTCAAATACTGAGTAACAAGAGCTTTCTGTTCACCACCTTTACGTTCCAGAAGTTTTAGGACATGTACTCCATCGGCAACAGGAATCAGTTCAGAAGTCTGACCCGGTTGCAGGGTGGTCACACGAGCAGCCAGTTCAGCCGGAATTTCTGACAGGTTTCTTACCCCCATGTCAGCAGCTTCGACTTTAATGCCACTCTTGCTGTATTTTTTGCTGATTGCCTGAATATCATTGCTGTTATTTAATTCTTGCTTTACCTGATTCGCAATCTGTTCAGCATTTGCACCGCTTATACGCATATGCAGCACATGCACCTGGCTGCCGAGCAAAGCCTGACCTTGTGGTGTATTCAGGAAGTTTTTAACATCTTGATCTGTAATTTGAATCCGTGAAGTCACAATTTGTTGACGTAAACGGTTTAGCGCCAGATCTTCAGCAATACGATTACGTAAAGAAGCATAGGTATTTGGTCCCATAGCATCCAGTTTTTGCTGGAAGGCTTCCAGAGTTGGTGAACCAGCATTACGGGCAACTTTCAGAACTGCTTCATTTAAGGCTTTTTCATCTGGACGAATGTTATAGCGTTTTACTTGCTCAAGCTGTGCTTGGCGAATAATGAGTTGTTCTAGGGCTTGCTGTTCAAGATATTGTTGTGGTGGAACTGTCTTTTTCTGTTTTTGCAGCTGATGTGAAATTTCGGCTACACCTTGAGCTAGGTCACTACGCAGAATAACACTATTGTCGACTACAGCTACAACTTCATCTTTAGGTTGGGCAACAGCAAATGTCGTCATCGCTGAAGAAAGGCATAGCGCAAGAGCGGTTGCTTTAAAAATTTGTTTTAACTGTTTTGTCTTCATTAACGTTCTGTCCAAATTTGATTGATATTGTTAAAACCTAGAATACGATTTTCTAGTAATGAGGCGAGTTTACTGCTTAACCCACCTAAGCCTTTCAGGCTGACTTCGGCCAAAATAGCTCGTTTAGGCTTGACGTTTGAATCATTAACATCATCTAAGTCATTGTAATATGAGCGGCCATAAACAGATACTCCCCAGCAGCATGACTCATAGTTTACGCCAAGTAAATATTCACGTGCGACACTATTGTTGAGATCAAACTGGGCATGTCCAACTAGACGCCAGTTGTTGGCAATCGGCTGGATAAATGAGCCAACGATCTGATCATAGCGTTCCTGACGGTCTGGAATATTTTTGCGGTAGAAATAGCCTAAGTTGTACAGGTTGCCTTGATCACCCGTGTAATAGACCTGCAAATCGCGTTCAGCATTATCACCATTTGACATCCAGCTTGAGTTTAGATTTATATACACATTATTGGAGAGCTGGCTGGTGAGCTGGATCACTGGTCCGGTATGACTTTCACGATCAAATTCATCTGCATCGCTTTCCAGTGTTACCCGGCGGTCTTCAAAAAAGAAACTCTGTCCGATACTGGCACGTAAACGCTCCAGCCCCTCTTCATTGAATAAGCTATAGCTGAGACCGAGGGAGGCAAAATTATTGTCTTCCAAACGGTCATTACCATAAAAACGGCGTGCACTAAATAACTGGTCGTAATTGATCGAAGCTACTACGGAATCAAAGTTAGGTTGATTCTGCTGGTTTTCATATGGCGAATAGGCATAGAAAAGGCGAGGCGTCAGGGTTTGTAGATAAGTTCCTTCTTTCTCAAAGATCAAGCCGGTATCCAGAGTGAACTGTGGAACTACAATTGAGCTGTTTTCACTAGATGCGCTACGGTTTTGGGTTTTTTCATCATAGAAGGTATTGATGTTACGTAATGATGCTTTAGGGATGAAAAAAGACCAAGGGGTAAAATGGTTGTAACTTACAGAAAAGTCGTTATAAATCCGCGTACCACTTGGTTGATATACCTTTTCGTCATTTGAACCCGTATCAACAAAATTTTTCAGGTCTTTTTGGAAATAAGCCGTGTCATTTTTAAATTCATACTGTAATCCCAATGGATTACCAGTTTTATAATGCACTAAAAGCTGAGGTAAACGTGCATAAGGACGATCTTCATCTGGAACAGAGGGATCAAGGGTCTGGAAATCTTCAACTTTAAATTGTGCTTTTAGGCCGGGAATACCATTTCTATAATTGACTTCCCAGGCACGGCGCAGGTTTAAATCACTTTTTGAGTTCGGGTTGTTATCTAGATCGGCAAAGAAATCTTTATCTGATGCGTAATTATATTCCAGATTGGTGGAAAACTGCTCGTTGATTTGCCAGGCATGCAAAAAGTGTAAGTCTTTGCGGTCTCTATTGTCATAGCTTCTATCTGAAGGTAAATAGCCACCCCAGATCCGTCCTAATCCATAATCTTCAGTCAGATAGCGGAACTCGCCCTCCAGCATTAAACCACGGTCTCCAATATAGCGCGGCGTGATTGTCGCATCATATTGTGGTGCTAAATTCAGATAAACAGGAACACCAAGTTCAAATCCACCATCATTGGTAAAGCCAAAAATCGGTGTCAGAATACCGGTAGTACGGCGATCATCAATCGGGAAATTAAAATAAGGAACTGCTAATACTGGAACATCTTTAACATAAAGCTTGGTGTTTTTGGTCTCACCACGTCCGGTTTCCTGATTAAGCTTGATCTTTTCTGCCTGAATTTTCCAGGTAGGTTTCTGATCAGGCGGGCAGGTGGAGTAAGTAGCATTTTCCAGCTCAAGAGTATTGTCTGAGGTCTTGGCAATTTTTTCAGCACGACCGTGAGCATGCTGCTGTTCTGCAATGTAGAAACTGTTATATAAATCACCCTGCTGGGTTTTTAAATTATAATTTATATCGTCACTTTGCGAGATTAGTCCACCTTGCGCGAGTTGCACATTACCTTCTGCCTTGGCATAGGTCTGGGTCTGATCGATGGTGACTCGCTCCGCACGGATTTGACGGCCCTGCTGGTCAATTACCACATTTCCTTGCAGGAAGGAGTCACCCGTCGGATCATAATATCCATAATCGGCGGTAATGGTTGAGGTAGCCTGATCTGGCGCAACGGTTTCTGCATCGGGGGCAATCGGAGTGACCCAGGCACCTTTACAGTAGGCAGAGCTTAAATATTTTCCCTGACGTTGCTGTGCTTCAGCAGAGGATTTATCGACATAATATTGCGAGAAGAATGCTTCGCCTGGATAGGTCTCATTAATGCGCTGTTTAAGCTGTTCTGCATTTACATCGGACGAGACATTTGATGCAGCAAAGCTGGAGGCTGAGCTGCCACATAAAAGGGTTAAGATCGCAGTCGCTAGAGGATTTATTTTAAAGTGATGCTTCATTTGTCTCATTAACCAATCATGCTTTTATCGCAATTAATTATTGTCGCATCATAGAGAAAAAGTTGATAAGTAGCTACACTTAGCACTTTAAAAACTCAGCCTGTATTAGAATTAATTGCAAATGAATACACAACGCGAACAATTGATACAATCTTGGATTGCCTCTGTACTCGGTTCAGATCAATTTGAAACTCATTTTTTAGCAGGTGATGCCAGCTTTCGTCGTTATGCACGAATCAAGCTGAATAATAAAACATTTATGTTGATGGATGCACCACCAGAAAAAGAAGATTGTGTGCCTTTTGTGACGATTGATGAATTTTTTGATGCTCATGGCGTGCGTGTTCCGCATATCGTCGCAAAAGATTTGGAGAATGGTTTTTTACTTCTGGAAGACTTTGGTGATGTATTGCTGTCTAATCTGCTGAATGATGAGACTGTAGATGCCTACTATGAGCAAAGCTTTAAACAGCTGATTCAGCTACAATCGATTGCTGGAGAAGGACAGTTTCCAGCCTATTCTTATGAAAAGCTGATCTCGGAAATGGAGTTGCTGACCGACTGGATGCTGCCGGCTTTAAAGGTACAGCCCACAGAGGCAGAATCAGCCTTGATCAAGCGTACCTTTGCAATTCTGGCCAATGCTGCTTTGGCACAACCTCAGGTCATTGTGCATCGTGATTTTCATAGCCGGAATTTGATGAAAATCGAAAATGAAACCGAACTCGGTGTGATTGATTTTCAGGATGCCGTGATTGGTGCGGATACTTATGACCTGATTTCGATTACCCGTGATGCCTATGTGCAGTGGAATGCCGACCGTGTGTATCGCTGGTTCAAAAACTTTTATGACTTGTTGCCAGCATCTGCTAAAGAAGAGCGTGACTTTGAACAGTTTAAAAAAGATGCCGACATGATGGCGATTCAGCGTCATATCAAGATTTTAGGTATTTTTGTGCGTCTGTTTGAACGTGATGGTAAGTCAGGTTATCTCAAGGACTTACCACGTGTGATGTGGTATCTGCTCGAGGAATCAAAAGCTTATACTGAACTTCAGCCATTCATGCAGTTTATCCGTGACCGAGTGATGCCGGCCTTTGAAGCCAAATATGGCTCATATGAGGTGGCTGCCTAAATGAAAGCGATGATTTTGGCCGCAGGCCTTGGCAATCGTATGCGCCCCTTAACTTTGCATACCCCGAAACCCTTGCTTGAAGTCGGTGGCAAACCACTTATCGTCTGGCATCTAGAAAAACTGGCGGCAATCGGTGTTACTGAAATTGTGATCAATACGGCCTGGCTGGGTGAGAAACTTGCAGAAGCTTTGGGTGATGGTTCGCAATTCGGCGTGCACATCCTTTGGTCACATGAAGTTGAAGGTCTGGAAACTGCTGGTGGCATTATCAATGCCTTGCCGTTACTCGGTGATGAACCTTTTATTTTATTAAATGGTGATGTCTGGACCAGTATGGACTTTGCACCTTTACTGGATGTTGAGCTGGGTGAAAATCTGGCACATCTGGTTTTGGTCGAGAATCCAGAACAACATCCTGAAGGTGATTTTACGCTTGCAGGTGGGAAAGCCTATACTTTTGATCAGAAAGTCGAAGGTGAAAAACTGACGTTTAGCGGTATATCCGTACTTGATCCGAAAATGTTTGCAGGCCTGGAAGCTGGAAAGCGTCCTCTGGCGCCTTTATTAAAGGCTGCGATGTTGAATAATGAAGTTGCTGCCTCAAAGTTGACAGGTATTTGGGTTGATGTAGGAACCCCCGAGCGTTTGACAGCACTGGATTTGGCAATCCGTGAAGGGAAGTCTGCTTAAGTGAATATTCACTAAGCACTGCCTACTGTGCCAATATAGAGAAAACGGTATACTTCCACCTAACTTTTTCGAGCGTAGATTGTTTATGCATATGTTTTTTCAAGAACTAAAGCAGGGTAGCCAGGCTTTGGGTTTAGAGCTATCTGACGAGGCTTTAAATTTATTACTCAAGTATCAGGATGCTTTGGTGCTGTGGAACAAAGCATATAATCTGACCGCAATCCGTGATCCTAAGGAAATGCTGGTCAAGCATCTGCTCGACAGTCTGAGCATTCTGAAAGATTTACCAGCAGGCCGTTTGCTCGATATCGGTACGGGTGGTGGTATGCCGGGCATGATCATTGCTTTATGTCAGCCTGAACGCGAATGTGTATTGCTGGATTCGAATGGTAAAAAAATTCGTTTCCTGAAGCAGTTTATTGCTGACCTGAAATTAAAAAATGTCATTGCAGTACAAACCCGTGTAGAAAATGAAGACAGTATTAACGAGCTGGGCCAGTTTGATGTGATTACCAGTCGAGCATTCGCTTCATTGACCGATTTTGTCAATGCAGCTAAACCTTATATGCATGAGCAAACTATTATTGCTTCCATGAAAGGTTTAATCCCTGCAGATGAAGTGGCTGCATTAAAAGATGAATTTAGCTGTCAGATTATTGAACTGAAAGTTCCGCGCCTGGACGAACAACGTCATTTACTTCTATTAAAACGTATTTAAAATTTTTGGAAAATCGGGGTCAACATGGCACAAATTATTGCGATTGCTAACCAGAAGGGTGGTGTCGGTAAAACCACAACCGCAGTAAATTTGGCGGCATCTTTAGCTGTGTTAAAAAAACGCGTTCTGCTGGTGGATATGGATTCTCAGGGCAACGCAACCATGGGGTCGGGAATTCAGAAAAATGACCTGCTGTATTCGGTCACGGATGTCTTGCTGGGTGAAGTGCCGATTGAAACGGCGATCTCTAAGGCGGAAGTTGGCTACAAGGTTCTGGGGGCCAACCGGGATCTGGCTGGGGTGGAGCTGGCAATTGCAGAACAGGAAGGGCGCGAGTTCATTTTGCGTGATGCATTGCAGGAAATTGAATCTGCATATGATTATATTATTGTTGACTGTGCGCCAAGTTTAAGCCTGATTACGGTGAATGCTTTGGCAGCCGTGGATGGTGTGATCATTCCAATGCAATGTGAATACTATGCCCTGGAAGGTCTGGCAGATCTGACCCAGACCATCGACCGGATTCAGCAAGCACTTAATCCGGAGCTGCAGATTGTTGGGGTATTACGCACCATGTACGATGCACGCAATGCCTTGACCCGTGATGTATCTGAAGAACTGGAACAATATTTTGGTAAAAAACTGTATGAAACCGTGATTCCACGAAATATACGTCTGGCTGAAGCGCCGGCGCACGGTTTGCCAGTGATTTATTTTGAAAAAAGCTCAAAGGGTGCAGTTGCCTACTTAAATCTGGCAGCTGAAGTATTAAAGAAAAGCAAAGTGAAAAAAGGAAGTAAAGCATGACCGTCAAGAAACGTGGACTCGCCAAAGGTCGTGGCTTGGATGCCTTGCTGGGATCAATTCAAAAAGAAAAATTACAGATGGAAGCCCAAGGCATTGATCATGGTCAGCTGAAACAGATCGATGTAAACTTGCTCAAGCGCGGTGAATACCAGCCACGCCGTTATATTAACGAGCAGGATTTGCAGGAACTGGCGGCATCGATTGAAAAGCATGGCATCATGCAGCCAATTGTGATCCGACCGGTTGATGATGAGCGCTATCCGTATGAAATTATTGCAGGTGAGCGTCGCTGGCGTGCGGCACAGTTAGCGGGTTTAACTGAAATTCCTGCGATTGTACGGGATCTGAATGATCAGGTTGCGATTGCACTGGCGCTGATTGAAAACATCCAGCGTCAAGATCTGAATCCGATTGATCAGGCGCTGGCCTTACAGCGTTTCCATGAAGAATTTGGCCTAAGCCATCAGGAAATTGCCGATACAGTGGGTAAAGCCCGTACAACAGTGAGCAACCTGCTTCGTTTGCTTAGCCTGGCTGAAGAAGTAAAAGACTTTATGCAGCAGGGTTTGCTGGATATGGGACATGCACGTGCGATCTTAACCTTAAAAGCTAAAGATCAGCTTAAAGTAGCGGATATTGTGATTGAAAAAAGTCTGTCTGTGCGCCAAACCGAGCAGTTAGTCCGCGATTTCAATACACCTAAACAAGAAAAAGTAAAAGAAGCAGTAGCACCAGATATTCAACAATTGACTCAGCGCCTTTCGGAGCGTTTCAGTGCAGATGTTAAAATTGACTATAACAAGCAAGGCAAAGGAAAACTGGTTATTAGCTATCACTCTTTAGAAGAACTTGATGGCATTCTGTCTATTTTAGAAGATGAATAAATTTATCTATTTTTTATTGGGGAATAAATTAGATGTGGGAATTGGTTAAAGCAGGTGGCTGGCTCATGCTGCCACTGGTCTTGTGTTCTATCTTTATGCTGGCGATTTCGATCGAACGCCTGATTCGCCTGAAAAAGAACGCAGTACTTCCGTTGACTCTGTTAATGGGTTCGTCGCAAAATGCTGCACAAGTCATGCAAAAAATGAATCAAAGTGCGGCCTTAAAGCGTAGTACTTTGGGCCGGGTATTTACCGCAGGTTATGCGACTAAACAGCAGGGTGAGCAGTATGCTCGCGCGCAGATGGAAGTAGCGGCTTCACAGGAAATCGGGTATCTGGAAAAAAATATTAATTTTCTGGGTACGCTGAGTGCAGTTGCACCCTTACTCGGTTTGTTGGGGACTGTACTTGGGATTATTGAATCTTTCCTGATGATCGATGTGGGAACTGGAAGTGATCCGGTCTTGATGATGCCCGGTATTTCCAAGGCTTTAATTACCACAGCAGCCGGTATGCTGATTGCAATTCCTGCACTGTTTGCGCACCGTTATTTTCAGCGTCTTGTTCAGGAATATGTGGCTGAACTTGAGCAGCAAGCGACTTTGTTTCATGCGGATCTTTTTTATCGCAATCATGCAGACATAGACCAAGATATGCAAAAAGCCAGCTAGGAGGCGGATGATGAAATTCAAACGCAACCAGGTGGAAGATGTACATATTAATCTGACACCAATGATTGATTGTCTGCTGTTTATTCTGGTCTTTTTGCTTTTGTCGACGACTTTTAGTCAAATGAGCCGAATGAACCTGACCTTGCCTGATGCGCAAGGAGTACCGCCTAAAAGCTATGATCAGAAAGTTGAAGTGATTGTGGATGCTAATGGTCATTATGCAGTCAACGGTCAATCCTTGGTCAGCAAGGAAGTTGCGGATTTAAGTACTGCAATTAAACAGATTTCAAATGAACGCCGTGATTTAATGTTTGTCATCGCAGCTGACGCAAAAGCCAGTCATCAGGACGTGATTCGTGTCATGGATGTGGCCGGGCAGCTCGGCTTTGTGAATATCAATATCAGTACCAAAGTACCTACCCGAGGTTATTAGTGAAGCACGATTTTAAGGTCTATCTTCGCCTTTTAAGTTATTTAAAACCATTTTGGGGCATCGCATTACTTGTCCTAGTAGGTTTTTCTATTAATGCGGCCACAGAAGTTTCTGTCGCCAAATTGCTGGAATATATTATTGAGGCGATTCAAAATAAAGACCAGAGTTTCACTTCACTTTTCCCATTTTTGGTGGTCATACTCATGTTCTTCCGGGGCTTGGGTCTGTTCATGGGGGGGTATTTTACTGCGGTGATTTCCCGGAATCTGGTGTTCAATATCCGTCAGGAAGTTTTTGCAAAATTGCTGCGTTTACCGTCCCAGTATTATCTGGACAATACCAGCGGGCATATTACTGCCAAAATCATGTATAACGTGGAGCAGCTAACCGCCGCTTCAACTGAAGCCCTAAGAACCTTGTTGCAACAAGGTTTGATCACTCTGGCATTATTAGGCTACCTGTTGTATACCAACTGGCGTCTGACCATGTGTATCCTGATTTTTGCACCCGTCATCGGTTTTATTATCAGTAAAGCTGCAAGACGGATGCGTAAATTATCGCAGCAAGTACAAGACACCATGGGTGATGTGAACCATGTGGTGCAGGAAACGGTGAATGCCAACCTGATCGTCAAGGGCTTTGGTGGACAAAACTACGAGCAGGAACGCTTTAAACAGAACTCGCTGGAAAACTTGCGTCGTGGCTTGAAAATGGTTGCTGTACAACAGTTGAATAGTCCTGTGGTTCAGCTGATCATGTCGATTTCACTGAGTATTGTGATGTTTATTGCCTTGCGTCCGCAAATTCTGGGTGATACCTCTGCGGGTGAATTTGTCGCTTATATTACTGCGGCGGGTATGCTGGCAAGACCAATCAAAGCCTTGACGGATATCAATGAAAAAATTCAACGTGGTATGGCCGCAGCGCATTCAGTATTTGAATTGCTGGATATGCCTGAAGAAAAAAATACCGGGACGTTGACTGATAGCTTAAAAGGCGACATTGAATTTAAAGATGTCAACCTGATTTATGATGATGGTCATCATGCCATTCATGATTTTAATTTAAAGGTGAAGGCCGGTGAAACAGTGGCGCTGGTTGGTCGTTCTGGGGCCGGTAAAAGCTCGCTGGTGAATCTGCTGGTGCGTTATCAGGATGCAACTTCGGGGCAAATCCTGCTGGATCAGAAACCGATTGAAAATTTTGAACTTACCGCGTTGCGTACCCAGATTGCCATGGTGAACCAGCAAGTCGTACTGTTTAACCGAACCGTGCGGGAAAATATTGCTTATGGTCAGCTTGAAGGTGCTTCCGATGAAGATATTATCGCTGCAGCAAAGGCAGCCTATGCGCATGATTTTATTATGGCATTGCCGCAAGGTTATGATACTCAGTTAGGTGCCCAGGGTTTAAACCTGTCTGGTGGCCAGCGTCAGCGCATCGCCATCGCACGCGCAATTTTAAAAAATGCCTCTATCCTGATTCTGGATGAAGCGACCAGTGCGCTGGATAACGAGTCGGAATACTTTATTCAGCGTGCCTTTGATAAAGCCATGCAGGACCGTACCACCATCGTAATTGCACATCGTCTATCGACGATTGAAAATGCTGATCGTATTGTAGTTATGGATCAGGGCCGTATTGTTGAGCAGGGCAGTCATGCCGAACTGATTGCGCTACATGGTGCTTATTATCAGTTGCATCAGCGTAACTTTGAGGAACAGTAACTTATGGCACTGGCACAAATCATTCAGGATGCTTGGAATGCACAGGCAAAGTGGCTGGTGGTGCTGCGTCCTTTGTCATGGTTATATCGCCTGGGTTTTGTCGGCAATCACTGGCTTTATCAAAAAGGCATTAAAAAAAGTTATAGCGCGCCGATTCCCGTTATGGTGATTGGTAACATCACAGTCGGTGGTAGCGGTAAAACACCTTTGCTGATTCATCTGGTGGATTATTTAACCGTGAAAAATGTTCGGGTAGGCGTGATCAGTCGAGGCTATGGCGGCCAAGGTCCATTTCCTGCCTATGTCGACTTTAATACCCTGCCGGAGATTGTCGGAGATGAGCCCGCCTTGATTGTACAGGCAACAGGCGTGCCGATGGCAGTTGGTCCCAACCGGCAGAAAAGTATTGAACTGTTATTGCAGAAACATGAGCTGGATCTGATTATCTGTGATGATGGCCTGCAGCACTGGGCCTTGAACCGCCAGATTGAGTGGATTGTGCTGGATAATAATCGCGGTCTGGGTAATCAGAAACTGCTTCCAGAAGGTTATCTACGTGAACCAGTGACCCGTTTGAAAACGGGAACCGTAATTGAGCATGCAGCCCATCCAGGTTCTGAACTGAATATGCATCTGGCTGCATCACAGCCTTATTTGCTCAATCAGGGCAGCACTAAAATCTTTAACCCTCAAGCGGCTTTTTATGCGGTAGTCGGCATTGGCTTTCCACAGCGGTTTTATCAGACCTTGCAAAATTTAGGCATAGAACAATTTCAGTGTCATGAGTTTCCAGATCATCATGACTATGATATTGAAGATTTACAGTTCGATGATAACAATCCGATTATTACGACTGAAAAAGACGCAGTAAAAATTATGGCGCTACTTAAACAATATCCAGATTTTAAACAGGATATCTGGGTGGTGCCAGTCGATGCAGTCCTATCGCCAGCCTGCTATACAGTCTTGCAGCAACAGTTACAACAATACGGTATTCAAATTTCTTAAGGCTCATTCATTATGAAACACATTGTTATTCCTGCACGTTTCGCCAGTTCACGTCTGCCGGGTAAACCGTTGCTGGAAATTCATGGTCGTCCCATGATTCTGCGGGTAGTGGATCAAGCCAAAAAAGTGCAAGGTTTTGACGATCTGTGTGTGGCAACGGATGATGAGCGTATTGCTGCCGTTTGCCGTGCTGAAGGCGTTGATGTGGTGATTACCTCGGCAGATCATCCTTCCGGCACAGACCGCTTGAGTGAAGTGGCTCGAATCAAAGGTTGGGCCAGTGATGACATCATTGTTAATGTACAGGGGGATGAACCCTTACTGCCGGCGCAACTGGTAAAACAGGTTGCTCAACTTCTAGAAGATCAGCCTGAATCTTCCATGTCGACGCTATGTGAGCCGATCCATCAATTGGATGAATTCAAGCGTGACAGCATTGTAAAAGTCGTCATGTCAAAACACCAGCAGGCACTGTATTTTAGCCGTGCTACCATTCCTTATGACCGTGATGGTGCGAAACTGGCTGAACCGAAGCTGCATGATCAGGCCTATCGTCATTTAGGTCTATATGCCTATCGGGTCAAACTATTGCAAGAATATGTGACCTGGGAAATGGGTGTGCTGGAGAAACTGGAATCTCTAGAACAGTTACGGGTACTGGAAAATGGACACCGTATCGCCATTGCCGTGGCTGAAGCCAATTTGCCGCCAGGGGTAGATACCCAGGAAGATCTGGATCGCCTGAATCAGATGGATCTTTCCCATTTTGCCTAAGAAGAGTCAAATACATGCCTTTTGATGTCAATGCACATATCTATCCATGGCAGCAACAGGTTTGGGAAACCCTGACCGGGCGCTTTCCCAAGCTTGGGCATGGTTTATTGTTTTATGGAAAAAAAGGCTGTGGCAAAGAAGCGTTTACCCAACAGTTTCTGGCTTGGGTGTTATGCCTGAATCGTCAGCCTGTGGGGTCATGTGGTGAATGCAGTAGCTGTCAATGGTTAAAGGCAGACACCCATCCCAACTATGTGCATATCAGTACCGATGACGACAATAAAAAACAGAATGCCAAAATCAAGATTGAGAAGATTCGTGATTTATTGCCTTTTGTGCAACAGACTGTAGATGGCTGGCGCGTGATTGTGATTGAACCGGCAGAAGCCTTGAATATTGCCTCTGCCAATGCCTTGCTCAAAACACTGGAAGAACCCGGTGATAATACAGTTATTATTTTACTGGCGAATCATTATTTAAAATTGCCTGCGACCATCCGCAGTCGTTTGCAGCATTTTGCTTTGGACCGGATTTCCGCAGAACAATTTAGCGATTATGTCCAGAATCAGCTCCCGGATGCAGGTGCTAGCCAACAACAGTTATTGATGAACCTGTCTAATCAGATGCCATTACAGGCATTAGAGGTTGCACAAAGTGCTTGGCTGCCACTGCGTCAGGACTTTCTGCAAGACTGGCAAAAACTGGTCATGCAAAAAAATATGCCACTGGCAATTGCGACCAAATGGAATAAAAACCTGAATTTTAGTGACTTTGCTCAAATGTTTGAATACTTGTTGTCCGATTTAATTTGTGTCAAGCTAAATCAGACGGTGAAAAACATTGACCTTGAATTCAATGTACTTGCCGAACAATATTCATTAGAAGCACTTTTTAAAATTTATGAGGATTTTCAGCAAGCCAAGCAATACCTTGAACAGAATGTCCAGAGCAATCTGGTCATTGATGAATTGTTTATCAAGCTGATGAATCTTTAATTAAGGGGAAATCACATGCAACCACGTATGGGCGGTATTATTCAGGCTACTATTCCTGACATCGAAACATTGTTTGCCAGCTATATGCCTTATGTTGTGGGTGGTGGGCTTTTTATTCCTTCCAAGCAGCCGGTCAAACTGGGCGAAGAAGTTTTTGTATTGACAACTTTGCCTGACCAGACCCAGAAAATTCCTTTAACTGGTAAAGTCATCTGGGTCTCGCAAAAGCAGAATGGCATCAAGCCCCAAGGCTTTGGCATCCAGTTAAGCGGTGAAAAAGGCGTTTATTTCAAAAATGAAGCAGATCGTCTGGTTGCAGGTCTTAAATCTGAAGGACGTAAAAGTTACACTATGTAGTTAATTTACCCTTGGTAGGAACGCATTGTGTTTGTAGATACTCATTGTCATTTAACCCTGCTTGATTTGACACCATATCATGGTGATCTGGATCAGGCATTGGCTCAGGCTCGTGAAGCCGGTGTTTCCAAATTCATGAGTATCTCGGTCGATCTGGATGATCATATCGAGCTGGCCAAAATTGCCGCGCGTCATGCAGATGTCGGTTATACCGTTGGCGTACATCCTTGCGAAGATGCTGCCACCATGGCGCGTGCCACAACTGAATATCTGGTCGAGCTGGCGCAACCGGAAAAAGTCTGGGCGCTCGGTGAAACCGGTCTGGACTATTATCACAGTACCGATTTTATTGCAGAACAGAAAGCCTGCTTTGCCCGGCATATCCATGCATCACAAATCGTGAAAAAACCTGTAGTCGTTCATACTCGTTCCGCTAAGCATGATACTGTCGATATTATCCGGGCGGAAAAATCGACTCACGGGATTTTGCACTGTTTTACCGAAGACTGGGAAACTGCAAAAGCAGTACTGGACTGTGGTTATTATGTGTCATTTTCCGGAATTGTTTCCTTTAAGAATGCGCAAGATTTGCGTGATGTCGCCAAGCAGGTTCCGCTGGATCGTGTGCTGATTGAAACTGATAGTCCTTATCTTGCGCCAATGCCGTATCGTGGTAAATCTAATGAGCCTAAATACGTTCCTTATGTAGCCAAAGCGCTTTGCGATGTATATGATAAGTCAATAGAAGAAATGGCTTATATCACAAAGCAGAACTTTGAAAATCTTCTGAATTTAAAGTAAATAAAGTTATATAAAGTACAAGAGAGTTTATAGGGTGAAGATGGATCGTCAGGCTCAGTTTCGAGCAAGAGAAACCTTGATTTTTCAAGTTGCAGAACAGCTCCTGCTGGAAAATGGTGAAGCGGGAATGACGCTAGATGCGCTTGCTGCCGAGCTTGATCTGGCCAAAGGGACACTTTATAAACATTTCCAGAGTAAAGATGAGCTATACATGCTGCTGATTATCCGTAATGAGCGCATGTTGCTGGAAATGATTCAGGATAGCGATAAAGCTTTTCCTGAACATCTGGCCTTCTTTATGCTGCATCATTTGCATCATCCTGAGCGTACCGTGCTGTTTCACCAGATTGAAGAACGCCTGTCAACAACTGGCGTTGGAATTCAGCACCTGTTTAGCGAACTTTATCAGGTACGTAAACAGCGCTTACGTCTGATTATCCGTATGACAGAAACTTATCTGGCATCCATCAACAGCCATATGTCAGTACGCGATTATCTGGCTTCGATCTGGTCGCTGACCCATGGTGCTGCAGCAATTCTCAATTCCAGTTTCTATCAGCGTTATCTGGGTTCACGAGATACCTTGCGTGTGGCCTATATTGATCAGGCACTGGCTTTGCCCAAGCAGGTACATCCTGCCGAGCAGTTTGCCTAAGGTCGTCCTATGATCAGATCGCCTCACAGCGCAGTTCGTGGCTTTACCTTAATCGAATTGATGGTGGTGATTGTGATCATGGGTATCATGGCGTCTTTGGTGCTGTTAAATACCAGTGGTGTCGATCAGCGTAAGGCCATGCAGGCGCGTGAAATTTTATTAATGGACTTGCAGCGGGTATTACGAGAAGCCAATGACCAGTCCAGGATACTCGCGCTTGATGTTCAGACTGCGACAGATGTCACGCCATTTCGTTATGGAATTATAGAGTATCGTTCAGCAGAGCAGAGCGGTCAGAACCTGCAAAATGAGAAATGGCAAAGTTATGCAGATTTTAAATTGCGCAGTTTGCCTGATCATGTTTCCTTCCAGATTCAGACCTTGGAGCAGCAGCGTTTTGCCAATGCAAAAAACCGTGATCTGACTCAGGCAAATTCTCCTCAGTTAATCTGGCTCGGCAATGGTGAGGTTAAACCGGTACGGATTCAGTTCTTTTTCGAAGAGCGTGAAATAGGAGCTGCCATTGAAGTTGACCATCTGGGTAAAATCAATGAAATCTAGATATTTCAAGCAGAATGCTGGCTCGGATGCTATCAAGTCGTTTAAGTCGAGTGTTCATGGATTTGATCATGTGTGCTGCGAGCATAGGACTTCTTCTTGCACAGTTATAGAACTTTCTTGCGCGACAATGCCGCTCAGGTCGAATATTACTCGACCTAATCGTATGCACTCCGAACGGAGTTCGTCATCTTGCACTCGGACGAAACGTTGTTTCGTTTATCCTCGCTCAGGTTTTACCTTACTGGAAGTCATGGTGGCCCTGGCAATTTTTGCGACAGCAGCCATGACCTTGACCAAAGTCGCAATGCAATATACCCAGTCGACCTCAAATGCTATTTTGCGGACTAAGGCGCAGTTTATTGCTTTAAATGAAGTGGCAAAAATGGAAATTAATCAGGAATGGATGGAAGGGACGGCTTCTAAACAGCTGACCCAGCAAGGTGAAACCTGGAAAATCGATAAACGCAGTGAACCGACAGTAAGTCCCAACGTACAACGAATTGAGTTGCAGGTCAGTCTGATCAACCCGGACAATGGTCAGGTAGAATCTGGTATCAGCAGCCTGACGTTCTTTAATCATCGCATGAACAATACTCCATGAAACCTAAAGGATTTACCCTGGTTGAATTATTGGTCGCAATTGCGATCTTTGCAGTATTGTCTGCTTTAGGTTGGAAAGTTTTTGATTATATTGTCAAAACCAAAGATCAGAATGTGATTCATGAACAGCGTTTAGGGCAGTTACAGGAAACATATCAGCAAATTCTACGAGATACCGTACAGGCAGTGCCCTTAACGGCCAACATTAATGGAGATATACAGCCGGCTCTGGTGTTGCAGAACGGACGCTTTAATTTCAGTAAAACCGGGGTAACTGATCCTTTGCAAGAAGGAATTTCTCCCGATGAGCGCATTGAATATCAATACCGGCCTGATGAGCAGAAACTTTATCGCCTGAAATACCGGAACCTGAATCAAACCGGCCAAGACCAGCCGGAATCTAGTGTTTTATTGTCGGAAGTTGAACAATTTCAGATTGTGGTGCTTAATCCGAATGAACTCACGCAATGGCCGGATGCCTCTGTGGATCTGAACCAGTTAGAGCAGAAGCAACGTTTGCCCAAAGGGATTAAAATCAATTTAACCGTAAATGCTATTAGCTATGAATGGATATTTAGTTTGTTAAACACAGATTTTTTGCTTGATGCTCAGAATACAGGCCAACCAGGCTAAGAATAATAAGAAATGAAAATGAAAAAAGCGATCATGATCAAACAGCAACAAGGCATTGCACTGATTACCATTTTAGTGATGGTGGCATTGGCGACTATTCTCGCTGCCACAATTGCAAAGCGTCAGGCTGCCACAGCAGAAAGTACTGCTTATCTGATGCGCCAAAATCAGTCTCTTATATATGCCAAAAGTGCTGAGGCCTTTTTTTCAGAACTCTTGGTCGATGATGCCGAAAATGCCGCTGAGGTTGATCATTTACAGGAAACCTGGGCGCAGCCCATGCCGGCTTTTCCGGTAGAAGACGGGTATGTCTCAGGAATAATACAGGATGAATCGGGCAAGTTTAATTTAAATAGCCTGGTCACTGCTGAAGGTACGGTGAATGAAAATGCCAAGGTATGGTTTGAGCTGATCTTAAAGCGCGCCGGTTTACCCGCACAGCTGAGTGAAGCAGTCATTGACTGGCAGGATGAAAATGAGATTCCCAGCGGTTCGATGGGTGCTGAATCTAATTATTATCAAGGCTTGCCCAATGCGGCTTTGCCCCCAAACGCAAAGTTTCATAGTGTGGAAGAATTAAAACTGATTCGCGGCTTTGAAGAAAATAAATATAAACTGATTGAATCTTATCTCAGTGCCGCACCCATGCAGGACAGTACAGTCAATATCAATACAGCCTCGGCTTTTCTTCTGGCCAGTATGGATGAAAAGCTTGATGTGAATGCAGTGCAGCAGTTACTGGATCAGCGTCAGGCCAATTTGGAGCATTTTTCCAATGTTTCTGAGTTATGGGCGCTTGAGCCTTTTGCTCAGGTCGAGGCAGCTAAGCGAAATGTGTTGAACAGTCTGCTTGGAGTGCAATCCAATTATTTTAAAGCCCAAATTGAAGTGGTTTTAAGTGAGCGCAAGCGTCAGTTTAGCAGTGAGCTGGTGCGTCGGGATAAACAGGTTTATGTCGCTTACCGCAGCATGGCGCCCTTTTAAGTATAGTTTATAAATTATACAAATCGAATGGATCTGAATATGGCTTGATGCCTTTTCCCTATCATGCTAAACAGCAAAATTAATCCTCAAAGCTCTACTTTTGCTTTATAATCATAATTAATTCACCTATTTTTTGACGACATTACGGCATATGTTAATTCGTAAGTTATTTAAGTTTGAGAATGCTCATATTGTGCGTAACTGCACGTCAGATCGCTGTAAGCGTTCGATCCATGGCCATAGCTATAAAGTCGAGTTATTGCTGAAAGCCTCGAAGCTGGATCATGGCCAGATGGTTTATGATTTTGGTCTGCTCAAAGGGGTGATTAAGGATTTCTTTGATTCATTTGACCATGCAATCTGCTTCTGGCAAAAAGATGATCCTGAATATATTCAGGCTTGCAAGAATTTTAGTGCGCGTTGGGTTTCTTTGCCGGTTTCGCCGTCTGCAGAACAGTTTTCTCGCATTTTCTTCTTTCTGGCACAGCAGGTGCTGGCATCGACGGTAACGCAAAATGGCGAAGGTGATGTTGAAGTCTATTCTGTGATTGTGCATGAAACCGACACAGGCTATGCACAGAGTTTTCTAGAAGATATTCAAAATGAACAGATGGGTGTTTTGAGTCTTGACCAGATCGAGTTCTCGGAGCAGGTGCAGGCTGAATGGGCAGATCCGGACATGTTTGCCAAGCTGAAACAGGGTGTGCCATTTCATAACCCTGCAGTGGATTTACAGGTACAGATCTAGAGTCTGCATGACTTTAAATCGATTGACATAGATTTAGGATTGAAGAATGTCTTTAAATGAACAGCAACTGGCCAAACTGAATAAAGTTCAGTTGGATGAAAGCTGGAAATACGGATTGAGTGATTTTTTACTCAGTCCGAAAATGGATGAATTAAAAGCATTTCTCCTTGAAGAAAAAAAAGCGGATAAAGTCATTTATCCACCGAATCACCTGATTTTTAATGCTTTGAATACTACGCCGCTAGATCGGGTCAAGGTCGTAATTATTGGTCAGGATCCTTATCATGGTCCAAATCAGGCACATGGCTTAAGCTTTTCAGTGCAAAAAGGGGTTGCATTGCCCCCATCTTTACGTAATATCTTTCACGAGTTGCACAATGATTTAGGCATAAAGATTCCTAAGCATGGTGACTTGACGCACTGGGCGGAGCAGGGCGTACTTCTGCTGAATGCTGTACTGACAGTGGAAGCCGCTCAACCAACTTCACATCAGAAACGTGGCTGGGAAGATTTTACTGATCACGTCATTGATGTATTGAATGAACAGCGTGAACATATTGTATTTATTCTTTGGGGCGCATACGCACAGCGTAAAGGACAGCGCATTGACCAAAATAAACACCTGGTATTAAAAGCAGCGCATCCGTCGCCTTTGTCGGCTAACCGGGGTGGTTTTTTTGGTTGTAAAGTTTTTTCGAAAACAAATAATTATCTCAAACAACATGGCATTGAGCCTATAGATTGGCAGCTGGACGCATGACATATTCTCCTGTAACTAAACCTTACCATCCGGATCTGATTGTTGAAGAAGCGAACAATGGCTGGCGTATCGTTCGCTTGAATCGACCAAAATCTTTGCACGCGCTGGATGAATCGATTGCTTCCGCACTTCTGGAAGTATTTCAGGATTTTCATAATGATGACAGCGTCAAAGCCATCTGGCTGGACTCAACCACACCGAAAGCTTTCTGCGCAGGTGGGGATGTACGTAAGCTGCGTCAACTGGTCATTAATGATGAAGTGGCGGCTGCCAATAAGTTCTTTGAGCAGGAATACGCGCTCGATCTGTTATTGCATAATTATGCCAAACCCGTTTTAGTCTGGGGCGAGGGTTATGTGATGGGTGGTGGCTTGGGCCTGTTTATGGCTGCGCCTTTCCGTTTGGTGACGCCGTATTCACGTTTGGCGATGCCTGAAATTAATATCGGTTTATATCCAGATGTAGGTGCAACCCGTTTCTTGGCGGATCGTGGTGCACTAGGTCTATTCACAGGCTTGACCGGTTCTATTATGACTGCTGCCGGCGCTTACGGGATTGGCTGGGCCACCCATATTTGTGATGCACAGCGTGATTCAGTTTTGCATAAAGTCGTTAATATCGATTGGGGTCATTATCCTGCAGGTGACTTTCGTGCCATTGATGACACCCTGAACAGTATGCACCGTCCGGTAGGTCCAGGACCGCTGCAAAACTCCCTGGATGTCATTCATAGTGTTTGTCGTGGTATCAACTTTGAGCATGATTATGAGTCAATTATTGGCCTCAGTGACGCACGCAGTGACTGGTTACGTCAGGCCAGTGAAAACCTTAAAAAAGGTTCACCCACCACTGCAGCCTTGACCTGGCTATTATGGCAATGGGGTAAGCAGGTACATTCCTGGAAGGAAGTTTTTGAATTGGAAGTTCAGATATCAGACTGGAAAATTCGTCATCATGATTTTGTTGAGGGTGTACGAGCACGTCTGGTCGATAAAGATCTTTCTCCTGAATGGAAAAAGGGTACAGATATGAGCTTGAAAGGAATCTTATCTCAAAATCCTCCAGTTACGACTATTGAAAGCTGGAATGACATGCTCAAGCAGTATGGTGTGATTTAAGTCTCAATGTCCGAAACACAATTTACAGATGAATACTGGATGCAGCATGCTTACGAGCAGGCTGCACTTGCTGCTGCACAGGGTGAAATTCCCGTGGGTGCGATTATTGTCAGCCAGAATCAGATCATTGGCCAAGGGTTTAATGCGCCGATCACATTAAATGATCCGACTGCACATGCAGAAATTGTTGCACTGCGGGATGCTTGTCAAAACATTCAAAATTATCGGTTACCTGAAGATGCGGTACTGTATGTAACCCTCGAGCCATGCACCATGTGTGTCGGCGCACTGGTTCATTCACGGGTTTCACGGGTAGTATTTGGGGCATTTGAATCGAAAGCAGGCTCACTGGTGAGCGCACGCCAACTGTTTGAAACTGGCTATTATAATCATGTGTTTCCTTTCAAGGCGGGTTGTATGCAGCAGCAATGCTCGGAACAGTTAAGTGTATTTTTTAAAGTGCGTCGTGAACAGAAACGGCAACTCAAGTTACAAGAAAAGTCATTAAATACGCAGAAATAATTCTAGCTTATCCGCTAGAATTTGCTCACTTTCAAATATCTGTAATTTTCAGGAATAATAATGAACAGTATTCAAGTAAAAAAAGAATTTCCGGCAGCAATTGATGATGTCTTTAATTTGATGTCCAAGCATGCCACCTATAATGTGGCTTTTGCACCGATGCAGGTTGAGCGAATCAAGGATTCTGCAGATGTTGAATATCCAGATGGGCTGGGTTCAGTGCGTGCAATGGGGGTGGGGCCAGTGAAGCCGCTGAAAGAACAAATTACTCTGTTCGAGCCGAATAGCCGCATCGAATACCAGATTATTAAAAATCCGCTGATCAAGCATCATTTGGGTATTATTGAATTTGAAGCGCTGACTGATGATAAAACACTAGTGACTTATACGATTGAATTGCAGGCACGAGCACCTTTTGTGAGTAAATTAATCCTTGCACAGTTACGGGCAGCGATTAAACTAGGCCTGACAAAACTCGCAAAATCTGTTTAAACAACAACGGGAAAGCAATGACAGTTCAAATTATTACCATTGATGGTCCAAGTGGGTCGGGCAAAGGTACGTTGGCAGCGAAACTGGCTGCGCATTATCAGTTTCATTTATTAGACTCTGGTGCTTTATACCGTCTTTTGGGTTTGTCATTGCATCATCATGATTTGCTGGACTCATTGGATACCAAATTGCCAGAATGCGTACAAATCGCAACAAATCTGGATATCCAGTTTGTGAATACAGACACCGGGGTGCAGGTGTGGCTGGATGGCGAAGATGTGTCCCAAACCATTCGTACTGAGCGGGTGGGGGAATTTGCTTCAAAAGTCGCAGCAATTCCTGAGCTTAGAACCGCCATGGTTTCACGTCAACATGCTTTTGCACAGGCGCCGGGCTTGGTGGCGGACGGGCGTGATATGGCAACCAGCATCTTTCCTAACGCCCAAGCCAAGATATATTTGACTGCCTCGGCTGAATCGCGCGCGCAAAGACGTGTAAAGCAGTTGCAGGGTATGGGGCTGGATGTTAAAATAAACGACATTTTAGCTAATATCATTGCACGCGATAAACGAGATATGGAACGCACTGTCGCTCCGCTCAAGCCTGCCGATGATGCTTACATTATCGACAGTTCAGATTTGAACATCGATGAAGTATTCCAGCTGATGACTACTTATGTAGATCAGCAGTTAGCAAATTAACCCAATTTTATCAGCAAACGCATAGCTTGATCAGTTTTATATGGACTATGTAGATGCTTAATTAAACCGGCCTTGTCTGATCCAAGACCGCTGACTTTATCGGAAATATCATGACCGAATCTTTTGCAGCCCTCTTTGAAGCAAGCGAATTAAACCTCAACGTTGAAAAGGGTGCAGTAATCCAGGGCGTTGTAGTAAGCATTGACTCTGATTGGGTAACTGTTGACACTGGCCTTAAATCTGAAGGCGTTGTTGACCGTGCTGAGTTCTTAAATGAACAACGTGAACTTGAAGTTCAAGTTGGCGACACTGTAGACGTAGTTGTTGAAGCACTTGACAACGGTATGGGTCAAACAGTTCTTTCTCGCGAAAAAGCTAAACGCGCAGAAACTTGGACTAAACTTGAAAAAATCTTTGAAGACGGCGAAATCGTTACTGGTGTTATCTCTGGTAAAGTTAAAGGTGGTTTCACTGTTGACATCGGTCCAGTACGTGCGTTCCTTCCAGGTTCTTTAGTTGATACTCGTCCTATTCGTGATACTACTCACCTAGAAGGCAAAGAGTTAGAATTTAAAGTAATCAAACTTGACGCTAAACGTAACAACGTTGTTGTTTCACGTCGTGCTGTTATGGAAGCTGAATCTTCAGCTGACCGTGAAGCTCTTCTTGCTCAGCTTGAAGAAGGTCAAACAGTTACTGGTACTATTAAAAATCTTACTGACTACGGTGCATTCGTTGACCTTGGCGGTATTGATGGTCTTCTTCATATCACTGACATGGCTTGGAAACGTATCAAGCATCCTTCAGAAGTGGTTGAAGTGGGTCAAGAAGTTACTGTTAAAGTACTTAAATTCGACCGCGAACGTAACCGTGTTTCTCTAGGTCTTAAACAACTTGGCGAAGATCCATGGTTAGCGATCATGAACCGTTACCCTAAAGGTTCAATCGTTAAAGCGCGCGTAACTAACCTGACTGATTACGGTTGTTTCGCTGAAATCGCTGAAGGCGTTGAAGGTTTAGTACACGTTTCAGAAATGGACCACACAAACAAAAACATCCACCCATCTAAAGTTGTTCAGATTGGTGACGAAGTTGATGTTATGGTTCTTGAGGTTGATGAAGAGCGTCGTCGTATTTCTCTTGGTATCAAACAAACTCGTGCTAACCCATGGGAAGAGTTTGCTAAAGAGCACGACAAAGGCGAAAAAGTTTCTGGTACGATCAAATCTATCACTGACTTCGGTATCTTCATCGGTTTACCAGGCGGTATCGACGGTCTAGTTCATCTGTCTGATATTTCTTGGAACGAACAAGGCGAAGAAGCAATTCGTCGTTACAAGAAAGGCGACACTGTTGAAGCGGTTATCCTTTCTGTAGACGCTGAAGGCAACCGTATCAGCCTTGGCATCAAACAAATGAACAACGATCCGTTCAATGATTTCCTTGCTGCTAACGAACGCGGTGCTTTGGTTAAAGGTACTGTAACTGCAGTTGATGCTAAAGGCGCAACTGTTAAGTTGGCTGACGAAGTTGAAGCGACTCTGAAAGCATCTGAAATCAATCGCGATCGCGTTGAAGATGCAACTAAGTTCCTTGAAGTTGGTCAAGAAGTTGAAGCGAAGATCATCAACGTTGATCGTAAATCTCGCGCAATCAACTTGTCTATCAAAGCGAAAGACGAAGCTGAAGAGAAAGAAGCAGTTGCTAACTTGAAAACAGCACCAGCTGGTCAAGACAATGGTCCTAAAACTATTGGTGACCTGATCAAGGCGCAAATGAGCAACTAAGTAAGCGTCTGAATTGTATTGTTAATGTAAATTAACTAATACTTTTTATACAAATACTGTAAACGGTAGCGTAGTATTTAATTATTGCGCTACCGTTTTGTATTTAAACAGGTTATTATCTGGAAATAGATCCCAAGTAGCTTGATAATTAAAGAGGTCGCAGATGACTACTGAAGCACTTAATAAGTCTGACTTAATAGAGCGTATTGCGTTAAAAAATCCGCATTTGGCTGAACCCTTAGTGGAAGAAGCAGTTAAAATCATGATCGATCAAATGATAGAGGCTTTATCATCTGATAATCGTATCGAGATTCGTGGATTTGGTAGTTTTGCATTGCATCACCGTGAACCGCGCGTAGGGCGTAACCCTAAAACTGGTAAATCAGTAGAAGTGGCTGCAAAAGCAGTTCCGCACTTCAAACCAGGTAAGGCACTTCGTGATGCGGTAAACGAGTCTGCACAAAAATAATTGTAAATATACGGGGTGCTCATGCGTTACGTTCTGGTCATTCTATTATTAGTACTGTTTGGTTATTCATTAGCTTTAGTTCTGCAAAATGGTACTGAATTGTCAGTGGACTTGTTATTTACTCAAGTTCCAGCAATGCGCCTGGGATTATTACTTCTCCTCACTTTATCTTTGGGTGTAGTTTTGGGCCTGTTATTAGGTGTTCAGATCTTCAGGGTTTTTCAGGCGAATTGGGAAATTAAAAGGCTTCGTAAAGACATTGAACACCTACGTAAAGAACAATTGAATTCAGCCAAGTTAATGGCTGCTGAAGCAGCCGTCCATACCCGGCATGAAAAAACTGTGTTAGATATTAATTCTAATGACCGACCATCGACACCACTTTAGGTGAAAGTGCCAGGCAAAAGTTGTTTTTAAACATTTTATATTGCCAATTTTAATTAAACGCCTTTTAACTTAGCTTTAAAGGCGTTTTTTATTATTTATCTATATATAATTATAGCTAAAATAATATTTAAAATTATATAAATAAATAACTTAGTTTGAATTACCAAGTATATTTTGTGAAAATATTCTTGGTCGGCATGAGCTTAGTCCGTATAATATCTTAATTTTGTCAATTTGAAGGGTCTACTCATGAGTATCATCGTTGCACTGGATGCTAAAAGCCAATTTGATGCCTTAACGATTGCGGAACAGCTAGATCCTGCTTTATGTCGAGTAAAGGTTGGCAAAGAGTTATTTACCCATGAGGGGCCAATCATTGTCAAAGCACTTCAAGATAAAGGTTTTGATGTATTTCTGGATCTGAAATTTCATGACATTCCAAATACAACAGCACAGGCAGTATGCGCGGCAGCAGATCTGGGAGTGTGGATGGTCAATGTACATGCTTCAGGTGGCCGTAAAATGATGGAAACCTGTGTAGAGCGGTTAAAAGCAGGTAATTATAAGACTCAGTTGATTGCCGTCACAGTTCTTACCTCGATGGGCCGTGAAGACTTAAAGGATATTGGTCTGGATATTGAACCCAATGAGCATGTAAAACATCTGGCTCAGCTGACCAAAGACAGTGGTCTAGATGGTGTGGTCTGCTCAGCTCAAGAAGCAAAAATGTTGCGTGAAACGATTGGAAAAGACTTTGCATTAGTGACACCCGGCATTCGTCCAGAAGGGTCAAATGCAGATGACCAGAAACGTATTGTAACACCAAAACAGGCGATGCTAGATGGTTCAACGCATCTGGTGATTGGTCGTCCGATTACCCAGTCTAAAAATATGCGCCAAACCTTAAAAGATATTCTAGATACCTTGTAATATGATTTGACCAACAAAAAGCCTTTCCAATGAAAGGCTTTTTTTATATATTCAGAAAATATCAATAATAATTAAAGGAAAACCTATGAATGCATCTGAATTACCTTCAGAAAAGGAACAGAATGATCTGATTCAAAGTGTTCAACAGGCGGAACAGCTTCAGCAACAAGAACAGCAGCAATAACAGGCAAGCTCAACAGATTGGACAGCGGGAATTGATGTGGTCAGTTTGGCATCTGATGCTATCAGTCTGGTTTCGGATGTTGTTGAAACAGTAGGCGATGCCTTAAGTGATATTGATTTAAGTTTTTAGTCAGCCCTCTCAGCCTCCTTGTTTGTGTTTCGTTTTAAAACCCTGCTTTAAAACTGACTCAGGGAAGAGAGTGAGAAAGCGATAAAGTAATTAAATCACTGCCAGTACACTTACCATGACTGGGGCTAACAGTGACAAAATGAAACCGCTGACCATGGCATGCGGAATAAAATCATGCCCGCAGGCCTGTTTAACCATCGGTAAAGTCACATCCATTGCAGTTGCACCCGCTGCTGAAATCGCAGATCTTGGATATCTCCAGCCCATACAATACATCAGTAAAATGGCAAAAATTTCTCTAAACAGGTCATTCATCAGGGCGATACTGCCGAGTTCAGCATTACGAAGTTCCGTGACAACGACGCCTGACATCGAATAAAAGCCATAGCCTTGTGACAGCATGATCAAATCTTTCAGATCCATCTGGGTATTCCAGAATGAATATGCGATGACTGCAAATAATGAACCAAAAATACAACCGATCGGGACCAGTAGAATTTTAAAATTTAACCAGGATCGATCTAAGGGTGAGTTGGCCAGATCTAGGCCAATCATGAACATAAATACCAGTAATAAATGCCAGGTGCTGATTTGCAGGGACAGATCAAATAGACTCAAGCCTGCATGTAAAAAGTATCCGCCGGCGAGAGCCAAAAAGGCATAGCTCATGTTTAGCAGGGATTTAAGCACCAGGTCGACGGATACCCGACCGGAACTAGGAAGATAACCTGCCCATTTAAATAGAAGATAACAAAATGCAAAAGCACCGAGTGAAGTCAGAAAGGCAATACTGATCGAGGTGCTCAGAATCTGGAGAGGATGCTGTAATTCATCGACAAGCTGTGAAAATTCAAAGGCAATTGCAATCAATAATACATAGCTAAAATAGGGCAATAGCTTGAAACAGATTTTAATAATAGGTTGCGGAATTCGTTTTGCCATAGCAAAACCGAGTGCTAGACAGAATAGAAGCTGAAAGATGAGCCAGAGCGATTGCATAAGTTTAATGGATTGAAAAATTTACCTTTAAATTATGCCATCGCTTGATATCGGATGCTAAAGTCTTTTAGGTAAGTTTATTGAATAATTGATAATCTGCAGCATTGATTTTTTTGGTTTTTAGCCAGTATTTCCAGGTATAAGTCGGCCACAAGGCGAAATTCTTACCACCTTCCTGCTGATACCAGCTTACACAGCCAGATTGCCAAACAGTCTTTTCAAACATATGTTGCACCTGCTGATTAAATGTATCTTGCGCCTGCTCTTTGACCATGATGGCATCACTATGAGATTGATCGACTAGTTTTATTAGTTGCAAGATATACTCAACTTGCGCCTCGATCATAAAAATCACAGAATTGTGCGCCAATAAAGTATTGGGTCCCAATAACTGAAACAGGTTTGGAAAATCTTTTACACAAATTCCATAATAGCTTTCAGCGCCTTGTTTCCAGACGTCATTCAGCTCTGCACCATGGAGTCCGGTGCATTGAAAATTCTTCATATAGATACGTGGATCTGTAATGAATCCGGTACCATAAATCAGACAGTCAATCGGCCGCTCTTTTCCATCTTGTGTAATGATACTGTGTTCAGTCAGTTCCTGAATCTTCTCGGTCACCAGTTCTACATTGTGGCGGTTAAAAGTCGGAAAGTAGCGGTTTGAAACCAGAATGCGTTTACAGCCCATGATGTAATCGGGAGTCAGTTGTTTGGCCAATTCAGGATTTTTAACCTCATATTTAATCAGCAGTTCTGCCAGTTTTTGGGTGAATTTCATAATGCCAGGTTTGACAATCGGTACGACACGCGATTCATTTGACCAATACAGGCGGGTGCGATGTAACTTTCGAAACCAGTCATATTTTTTAAATAGTTTCTTTTCAAAGTCGGGGTAGATACGTTCATCACGAGGAATGATCCAGGCCGCTGTACGTTGCATGACGTAAAGTTGTTTGCATTGTGGAGCGATTTCCGGAATATATTGAATCGCGCTACCACCTGTCCCGATTGAAGCAACATTTTTGCCATTCAGGTCATATGTGTGATCCCATTGTGCGGAATGAAAGACTTTGCCCTGAAATTTCTCAATACCGGGTATATGTGGGATTTGGGGAATATGCAATGGCCCAGAAGCGAAGATAACGAACTGGGCTTCAAGGATACTTTGATCCTGAAGCTGTAATTGCCATAGACAGCGATCTGCCTGGTAATGTGCAGCCAGAACTTCAGTATTTAAACGGCAGAAAGCACGGAGATTATAGTCAGTTACCAGATCCTGAATATAAGAAAATATTTCTGGTGCTTCAGCGTAACGTCTGGACCAATTGCTTTTTGGAGCAAATGACAGGGAATACAAATGTGATTGCACATCACAGGCTGCTCCCGGATATTGGTTATCTCGCCAAGTCCCACCAAAATCACTTCCTTTTTCCAGAATAACGAAGTCATAAATACCCTGTTGCTGTAAACGTATTGCCATGGCAATACCGCCGAAACCGGCTCCAATAATGGCAACTTTGGTATGGGGATGGGAGCCTGTAGCAGTGGCGTGATCTAGCATTTGTACATTCCTTGCTTATTTTAATGTGGGATATTTATCGTAATCTGCTCCTTAGTGATTAGACAGAAAATTGATCTAAACGGCAATAGCCGGCATATTATTTTTATAGTACAACTAGAGAAATCACATTGTACTTGTATGGTTATGAAACGTTCTGTTCTCAGTCTGATGTATTTGATTCAAGGGATGCGTAAGGCTGGTATGCAGGTCGATCAGAAACTGCAAAACATTGGGCTGCGTGTAGATGCCTTTGATCCAAGCTCGATTATCCATCCGAGTCTGGAAAATGATGTGCTCAAGGTGGTGGGGCAGGAAATTCAGCCTGAACAGGGATTGTTGATTGGCCAGCATTATGCCTTGGCAGGCTATGGTCCCTTACTCATGTTGCTGGTGACGAGCCCTACGGTACGTGATGCACTGAATCAGGTGATCCGTTTTCAGCAGTTGACGCATCTGACCGGTCAATTGGCTTTGGAGCATAGCGAACATTATAGTGCGCTATGTTATCGAGCCAAGCAGCTAGATGACCATTTGGGAAGGTTGCTGGCACAGGCGGAGATTTCCGGAACTTTTAAGTTTATCCGGGAAATTTACAAAATGATGGGTTTATCCAAACCTGATTTGCGGATTGAGTTGCCATTTGCCTATCCGGCAAATCCGAATACCTTAAAGATCTATCATGATTATTATGGGAATCAGGTACAGTTTGATGCACCTCGGGCGGCATTCTGGTTTGATGAAGCGGTTCTGGATATTAAAATTCCCTCGAAGGATGAGGAAACTTTTGCAATCTATGAAGCCAAATGTCTGGCTGAGCTAGAGCGGTTGCAGGAGGACGAAAAGACACCGACTGTGGTGCAGCGGGTGCAGGATTATCTGGAAATCCAAAGCGGTCTAATGCCAAGTATGGCTGAAACTGCACAGGCACTGAATATTCCCGAACGGACCTTGCGGCATCAGTTACAGCAATGTGATACCAGTTATAAGCAGATTCGTGAAGAGATTATTAAAGATAAAGCTTTGCGATTAATTGAATATAAGCAGTATTCGATTGAAATGATTGCAGAATTATTGGGCTATTCCGAGCCGGCCGCTTTTAACCATGCCTTTAAACGCTGGTTTGGGCAAAGTCCTCGGCAATATATAAAATAGCCTAAGTTTGTTTATGCCAAAGTGTTATAGCGTGTTGATTAAACTCCGTTATAATTAAATTGATCCCAAATAGTACGAAATTCTATGTCCGATTTTAATTCACAGCACAGCACCGCCTTTAGTCCGATTTCTCCTGCAGAACGTTATGCACAAGCAATATCTTCTGGACAGTTTATGCCTGATGAAGCACAAGCGATGGCAGTACATGAACTGAATCGTGTCTGGCTGGAATTGATTCAGCGATTTAAGGCATCGAAAAAAGCATTCCGCCGCTTTCGCCGTCAGACATCTCCGAAAGGAGTATATATGTGGGGTGGGGTGGGGCGTGGCAAAACCTGGCTCATGGATCAGTTCTATGATTCCATTCCGTTTCGCCGTAAAACCCGGATGCATTTTCATCATTTTATGCAGCATGTGCATCATGAATTAAATAAGTTATCCGGGCAGCGTAATCCGCTAGATATCGTAGCGGACCGGATTTATAAAGAAGCAGTCGTCATCTGTTTTGATGAGTTTTTTGTATCGAATGTGACAGATGCAATGATCTTGAGCGATTTATTCCAGAAGTTGTTTGAGCGCGGCATTACCTTGATCGCTACCTCGAATATTGCACCAGACGGGTTATATAAAAACGGGATTCACCGCGACCGTTTCTTGCCAACGATTGAACTGGTCAAGAAAAATTGTGTGGTATTAAATGTCGATGCCGGAGTCGATTACCGTTTACGGGTTTTAAAACAGGCACAATTGTTTAAATTCCCGTTAACACATGATCATAAAAACTGGATTGCGCAGCGCTTTAATGCTTTAACCCAGACTCAAACACGCTCTGAAGAACCGATTATTATCAACAACCGTATTGTTGAAACCGTAGCGCATACCGAAGATGTATTGTGGTGTGAATTCTCTGAACTATGTTTAAAACCACGTAGCCCGGCTGATTTTATTGAAATCGCCAATATTTATAATACTGTTTTGGTCAGCAATGTTCCGCATCTAACCGATTTTCTGAGTGATGGCACGCGCCGTTTTATTTATCTGGTAGATGAGTTTTATGACCGCGGCGTCAAGTTGCTCTTGACCTCGGAAGATAATATTGTGGATATTTATCAGGGAGAGAAGCTGGCCTTTGAAATTGAACGAACCCGTTCCCGTTTGCTGGAAATGCAGTCGGATGAATACCTGAATTCAGAACATCGTCAGATCGAGAAAATAGTCTCTTTAAACGAAGAATAACAATAAAAGCGCTGGTTATTTACTGGCGCTTTTTTTATAAAAATAGGTAGTTAAATTATCGACAAGCCTGATCAAACATGGCTTAATCTTGATCTAAATATGATCGTGTATAACTAGAATGCATAATTTTTGCTCGAAAATCTGAACTTAAGTCTAATTTCTACATTTCGAAAACTTTATACACTGTCATTAGGGTATTTAGCATAATGATATCTAATTGTGGCTGAGCTGAATCAAATATGTTTATGAGGGTATTCATATTGGAAAAAATGCTCAGTATTTAGCAATGTGATAATACTATTCAGCTAGATTTTAATCGGTATACTAGAATCTCTTGTATAAAAAGTAGCAATATCAGGAAAGACAATGACTGCACGTATTCAAAAAGGCAAGTTAGCGATTGCTAAAGAACTTTACGATTTTATCGAAAATGAAGCACTACCAGGTTCTGGTTTGGACAGCGAAACATACTGGAAGAACTTTGAACAAGTCGTTGTTGATCTTAGCCCTAAAAATAAAGCACTTTTGGCTAAGCGTGATGACATTCAGGCAAAAATTGATGAATGGCACCGCAATAACACATTTGAATTACAAGCTTACAAAGCTTTCTTGACTGAAATTGGCTACTTGTTACCAGAAGTAGAAGATTTTCAAATCAGCACTGAAAATGTAGACGAAGAAATTGCAGTATTGGCAGGTCCACAGTTGGTGGTACCAGTACGTAATGCACGTTACTGCCTGAACGCAGCGAATGCACGTTGGGGTTCATTGTACGATGCACTTTATGGCTTTGATGTGATCTCTGAAGAAGATGGTGCGGAAAAAAGCAAAGGCTATAACCCGAAACGTGGTGAGAAAGTTATCGCATTTGCGAAAAACTTCCTGGATGAAACTTTCCCTCTGGCGCAAGGTTCACATGCCGATGCGACTCAATACGCAGTTGAAGGTAATGCTTTAGTTGTAAGCCTGAAAGACGGTTCAACCACAACGCTTGCAGATGCGTCTAAATTTGTAGGTTATAACGGTGAAGCCTCTGCACCAACAGAAGTTGTTTTAAAAAACAACGGCCTGCATGCCATCATTCAAATTGATGCCACTAGCCCGATTGGTCAAACTGACGCTGCTGGCGTAAAAGATGTGGTACTTGAAGCAGCTGTAACCACCATTCAAGACTTGGAAGACTCGGTTGCAGCAGTAGATGCCGAAGAGAAAGTTGAAGGTTACCGTAACTGGTTAGGCCTGATGCGCGGTACGCTGGAAGAATCCATCGAAAAGAATGGCAAAACTGTTACACGTAAACTAAATGAAGACCGTACTTTCAAAAATGTTGAAGGCGGTGAAACTAAGGTTCACGGTCGTTCATTGATGTTACTTCGTAACGTGGGTCATTTGATGACCAACCCGGCAATTCTGGTAGATGGCGAAGAAATCTATGAAGGCATCATGGATGCTTTGGTGACTCCACTGCTTACCATTGCTGACATTCGCGGCGAAAACACGATCAAGAACTCACGTAAGGGTTCGATGTACATCGTGAAGCCAAAAATGCATGGTCCTGAAGAAGTTGCATTTGCAGTTGAACTGTTCGAGCGTGCTGAACAGGCACTTGGCTTACCTGCGAAGACATTAAAAATCGGGATTATGGATGAAGAACGTCGTACCTCTGTGAACTTGAAGAACTGTATCGCTCAAGCTAAAGACCGTACCATCTTCATTAACACAGGCTTCATGGACCGTACTGGTGACGAAATCCATACCTTTATGGAAGCAGGTCCCTTCGTACGTAAGGGCGAGATCAAAGGCCAAATCTGGTTCCCTGCTTACGAAAACCGTAACGTGATGATTGGTTTGCAAGCAGGTCTACGTGGTAAAGCACAAATTGGTAAAGGCATGTGGCCAAAACCAGACATGCTACTGGACATGTACAAGACCAAAACCGAGCATCCTGAAGCAGGCGCAAGCTGTGCATGGGTACCTTCTCCAACAGGTGCTGTGATTCACGCGATTCACTATCATCAAATCAATGTAGCAAACCGTCAGAAAGAACTTCTTGCGACTGAAGCATTGCCACTTGATGACTTGTTAACGCCACCGCTTGCCAAAGATACTAACTGGACAGAAGAAGAGAAGCTCAAAGAGCTTGAAAATAACTGTCAAGGTATTTTAGGTTATGTAGTGCGTTGGGTAGACTTAGGCGTGGGTTGTTCTAAGGTGCCAGACATTAATGATGTCGGTTTAATGGAAGACCGTGCGACACTCCGTATTTCTTCACAACATGTTGCTAACTGGTTACGTCACGGTATCGTAAGTCGTGAGCAGGTAGAAGAAGTTATGCAACGTATGGCAAAAATTGTGGATGAGCAAAATGCCAATGATCCACTTTACACGCCAATGTCTAATGACTTTGCCAATAATATTGCATTCCAGGCAGCGTCTGACTTGATCTTTAAAGGTGGTGAGCAACCATCAGGCTATACCGAACCACTTTTACATGCAGCGCGTTTAAAACTGAAAGGTTATACAGGTGACTAATCCTGTCTAATTGAAAAAGCCTCTTCGGAGGCTTTTTTATTGTCTAATGGTAAGCCGTTGTCGTCCTGACTGGAAATTTTCTAGCCGAACTCTTAAAGTGAGGAAAAGTATTCCAGGAAACAATAAAATGATGACGGTATATCAAAATTTAGACCAGCAGTTTATTCATGGCCAGTGGCAAGCCGGTACTTCAACTAGGATTATAAAAAATATCAATCCTTATACCCAGAGTGAAATTTTTAGTATGCCAGCGGCCAGTTCTGTTGATGTAGACAGTGCTTATACAGCAGCAGCGCAGGCTTTTCAGCAAGATACCTTGAAATCCATTGAAGTACGTAAAACAGTGCTGCAAAATGTGATCTCAATTATTCAGCAGCGTCGTGACGAAATCATTGACTGGCTGATCATTGAATCCGGTAGTACACGTATTAAGGCAGGCCTTGAGATAAATGCTGCTTTAGGCATTATTCAGGAAAGTCTGAATTTTCCAGACCGGATCCAAACAGAACAGCTGGAAAGTAAGGATCCGGCACGTAAAAGTTTAGTTTTGCGTAAGCCTTTAGGTGTGATTGCTGTCATTAGCCCATGGAACTTTCCATTTCATTTGTCTTTACGCTCAGTAGCAACAGCAATTGCCTGTGGCAATACAGTTGTACTGAAGCCAGCCAGTGATACCCCGGTGACTGGTGGCACATTAATCGGCAAACTCTTTGAAGAAGCAGGGTTAGCTGCAGGTGCTTTGAATATCGTTGCCGGTGCTGGCAGTGAAATCGGGGATTATTTTGTTGAGCATCCGGTACCCAAAATGATTTCATTTACCGGTTCGACTGAAGTGGGAAAAAGTGTCGGTAGCAAAGCTTTAGCCAGTTCCCGAATCAAGCGTCTGGCGCTGGAGCTGGGGGGTAATGCACCTTTGGTCATTCTAGATGATGCTGATCTTGATTTGGCTGTTGAACTGACCTTGATGGGGCGTTTCTTGCATCAGGGGCAAATTTGTATGAGTACCAACCGGGTTATTGTCGATGCCTCTATCCATGATGCATATGTAGATAAGCTTCTGGAACGGGTCAAAATGATTCCGGTGGGTGATCCAAATCTGGAAGATACCGTGATCGGACCAATCATTAATCAGAGTCAGGTCAAAAAACATCAGCAGATCATTCAAACGGGCAGCGAGCAGGGCGCGCAACTGGTCTATGAAGGAGGCATTGAAGGAAATCTGGTTTCTCCGCATATTTTTATTGATGTCGCTGAAAATTCCGATCTGGCACAACAAGAAAGCTTTGGACCGATTTTACCTATCCTAAAAGCCCGTGATGAAGCACATGCTTTAGAGCTGGCCAATGCAACCGAGTTTGGTTTGTCCAGTGCCGTATGTACTTCAAACATCGAGCGAGGTACTGCTTTTGCGGCACAACTGGATATTGGTATGACGCATATTAATGGGATTAGTGTTGCAGACCAGCCGAACGCACCTTTTGGGGGGGAGAAAAATTCAGGACTGGGACGTTTTAATGGACGCTGGATTTTTGAAGAGTTTACCCGCACGCACTGGCTGACGGTTCCAAGTGAATAATAGTAAATAATATAAACTTACCTATAATCCATACAGGTTCACTGCAGGCGCCAAGTTATAATCTGTAAATCAAATGATTTATCTGATGAAGCATGTGCGCCAATTTTAAGCCTTTAACCCTAAAACAGTTGCATAATCTGGAGTTGCCAGAAATTCCTTTTGAATATCCAGAAGAGGTCTATCCCAATTATGCCACACCACTTTTATTCCATTCAGCTCAAGGACCAGAGTGGCGGTTGGTGAACTTTGGCCTTATTCCGAAATGGGCAGAAGATCAAAAAATAGGAACCAAAACCTATAATGCCAGAAATGAAACTTTACTTGAAAAGCCCACCTTTGCTGAGGCTACTGCTAAATGTCATTTTGGTGTCATCCCAGTATCAGAATTTTATGAGTCCAAATATTTCGACAATAAACCGCAACGTTGGGGAATAAGACGTAAAGATGGTCAAGCAACTTTTATCGCGGCCATCTATGAGATTGCTCGGATACAAGGAGAAATTATACGCTCGGCCAGCATGATAACCATGGATGCAATTGACCATCCAATGATGAAAGAATTTCATGAGCCGGGTAATGTCAAACGATCGGTGATTGTAATTCCTCAAGAGCGCCTAAAAGAATGGCTAACACTAAGTTATCCAGCTATTCACAGCTTTGTAGAGGGTTTTCCGGTAGAAGAGTTTGAATGTTCACATGTACCTAAAGAAAAAATCAAAAAAGTCAGTGCGCAACTAAACTTTTTTGATTCTTAGAAAGCTCTGGCGAATTATTTATTATTAAAAGTATGTAAGAAATTCGCCAGCGTCTATTTAAAATAAAAAATGAGACTCTTAACGAGCTAAATTTTTAAAAATATGACGTAAACTTTCCATGGTTTTTTCAATTTGCAAAGGTGTCAGGCCTTCAAAGGACTGTTCCAGGACAACATTGGTCAGGTCATTGATCTTATGGGTCATTTGCGTGCCTTTTTCGGTCAAAATCACCCGGGTAATCCGTGCATCATCCTCACATGAATAGGTTTCAACCAGACCTTCATCTTTTAAGCGGTAAACAATTTTCGTCGTGGTCGACATTTTAGAGACAACCATCTCTGATAAGTCAGAAACACTGGCATGCGGTTTGGATTTTAAGGCAAGAAGAATGCGGCGACGTGAATTGTCAACACCATACTTTTTAAGTGCATGGTCGACATTAAGGACGTATTGAGCATGAACCTGAGTTACCCAATAATATGGAAAGTTTTCTAAATTAAATTCTTCCGTACACGGCAAAAATTTTGCATATTTTTTAGTCATGAAATGTTCCTTGTATTTATTGTTCTAGGGCCCGTTCATTTTATGAAAAAGTTTATGCATGTTTCAACCTTTATTTTAAAAATGTTAAGGTCCTGACACTTTTTAGTTTTGCTTAACAGCCCAAGATATTGACGAGTTCTGCACGTCAGCCCTTTCAGGAGTAGGGATTGCTCATTAAAATCAGATAAAAGGCGATAACATTTTGTTAAAATTTAATTCTTCATTGGATATTTGGCTTGTAGAAAAGTGTTGTAGGACACTTGATGATTACTCATCAGGCGCTCCAAATAAATTTTCCTATAAAATATTGTATTTTAATAAATTAACTGATTAGGAGGAGACGACAGTAAAGTGGTTTAGTGAACTCGCTAGACTGCTCATTCGAAGCTAAACTTTTAAGTGATTGTTCCTTCAATGAAAAAATATTGCATAGTTCACTTCTCAAATCACATTAAAATAAGAGGGATAATCTATCTATAGTTAACTTATGATGAGTTTTCATTAAATTATAATAAGTTATGTAGAAAAAATTTAAATTAATCAATTTCATCATCTGCTAGGTAGTTAAAAAGCCGCTATAACCCTATGACCATGTAATTTTTTTGTAAATTAATACATTACAAAATATTCAGTTTATGCATAATGGAATGGTCTTAAGTTGCATAGGTTTTATTTTAATGGATCCCTCGCCGTGCGTTGATCTTCCATCTCTATTTTTAGCTTACTCGAACGGGGTAATTCTCTAATGGAATTTTTATTAGATCCCGGAATCTGGGTAGGTTTAATTACTCTTATTATTCTTGAAATTGTTTTAGGTATTGATAACCTAGTCTTCATTGCCATTCTGGCTGAAAAACTTCCTCCTGAACAACGCGATAAAGCGCGTGTTGTCGGTTTGTCACTCGCATTATTCATGCGTCTAGGCCTGTTATTTGCGATTGCCTGGTTGGTCACTTTGACACAACCATTGATTACTGTGTTTGACTGGACCTTCTCCGGTCGGGACCTGATTTTGTTATTTGGTGGCTTGTTCCTGGTGTATAAGGCCGTTACTGAGCTGCATGAAAAAATTGAAGGCAAACCTGAAGTCACAGTATCTACCAACGTGGTATATGCAAGTTTCACTGCCGTTGTTGCACAGATTGTTGTTTTAGATGCTGTTTTCTCTTTAGATTCAGTGATTACCGCAATTGGTATGGTCGACAATATTTATGTCATGATGGCTGCTATGATTGTCGCAATGGGCGTGATGCTACTGGCATCGAAACCATTAACCAACTTTGTGAACCGTCATCCAACCGTGGTGATTCTGTGTTTAAGCTTCCTGCTTTTGATTGGTATCAGTCTGATTGCAGAAGGTTTTGGCTTCCATATTCCAAAAGGCTATATCTATTCAGGTATTGGTGTCGCGATCATAATCGAGGCATTTAACCAGTTCGGTCAGCGTAATGCTGCTAAACATGAATCGAAGATCCCTTTGCGTCATCGTACGGCTGACTCGATTCTGAAATTGATGGGCGGTAAGCTGGAGACGACTGATACTCAAAATAATGAGGCACAAGAAACCTTTGCAGATGAAGAACGTTATATGATTGGTGGGGTTCTTACCCTTGCAGAGCGTTCAGTCGCTTCGATCATGACGCCCCGGAGCCAGATTTCATGGGTCGATCTGGAAGATAGTCCAGAGGAGATCCGTGAAAAAATTCTTTCCGTTCCACACAGCCTGTTCCCAGTATGTCGCGGTAGCCTGGATAAGGTCATTAGCGTAGTACGTGCCAAAGAGTTACTGGATGTCCTGGAAGAGCCGGAAGAATTAAAAGCACTGATTAAACGTCATCGTCCAATCTATATCTTTGAAAGAATGAAAGTTATTGATGCGATTAATACCTTGCGTACTTCTAAGGGGTCTTTGGTCTTGGTCAGCGATGAATTTGGTAATGTACAGGGTCTGATTTCACCGCTGGATGTATTTGAAGCAATTGCGGGTGAATTCCCGGATGCTGATGAACAGCTAGATCTAGTTAAAATCGATGATACGCACTGGATCGCATCAGGTATGTTAGACCTGTATCAGCTTGAGCTGGAACTTGGCATGATTGATCTAATTGATGAAGATGCTGGTTATATTAGTGTGGCGGGTCTGATTCTAGATAAAACCAACAGTACGGTTGAAGTGGGCACCGAGTTAAATTATCAAGGTGTGCAGTTCAAAGTCACTGAAATTGAAAGCAATCGTATCAAGTCGGTCAGCATTCATTACGCAGGTTAAACAGGTGTTTTAAATACGTTATTTGTTCAAATTCTAGAAGTCAGTTGCTTCAGTGGCAGCTGGCTTTTTTTAATGCATGTCTGTTGAATCTGGTTTATTAAAATAATATGAGCCCTTGTTTAAACTAATTTTTATCAGTTTATTCATACTATATTTCAAGTTCCAAATTGAGCTCAATATGCGGGTATTGCACTAAAAATTTCAAGCCAAAAGAGGTCAAATCGATCATTAAAAATAAGCATGATCAGGCATTGGGTGTGGATTCATACAGCCTGTTAATCAAAACTTAAAAGTCCTATTTAAATAGGAATAAGAAAATAAACTACAATTCACATGAACTGAATTAACCTTATGCAAAGATATCTTAATTAAAGGAAGATATGCTTTTTAAGGAAATCGATATATAAATTTCATGAAGCTCTACTCATCAAGCAAAGCATTTATCAAAATGCTTGGCGCATAAGACTCAAACAGAAGATTTCTATCGATATGGATAAAGATAAAAAGGAAGTAGGTAAACTAGATAAGGGCGCGTTTACCTATTTAAGCCTACACACCCCGTAAAGCAGCCAATAAACTAAATGGATTCCGGCAGAATTTTGAAGCTTGCGTATTGCCGGATTGTTTCAGTATTGAGTTGATGGATTTCATCCAGAAAGGCAACATTAAAATTGCCTAACTGTTGTGCGCGTTCAAATGCCAATTGACCGGCAATGGCAAAATGTACATGTGCCGTTAATGCAGCAAGGGCGGGAGACGTTACTGCGCTATATGCAGCAATCAGTGCACCGAGCGCACATCCCATCGCCGTGATTCGGGGCTGTAAAGCAGAACCGCCTGACACCTGTATCACAGGATAGTCTCTAGAAATAATGTAATCGGATTCACCGGAGATCGCGATACATTCACAATAATCCAGCAAACTTTGCGCCTGTAAATAAACATCCGCACTGTCTACCGTACTGTCCACACCTTTGGACTCAATCTGCTTGCCGGCCAAAGCACCAATTTCAGAGGCATTACCACGCAAAATGGCAGGATGGAAATGCATCAACTGATCTGCGATGCCTGAACGCCAGTGCAGAACTGTTCCATAACCGACCGGATCAAGCACCCAAGGTTTTTGCAGCTGATGTGCAGTTTCCGCAGCAATCTGCATCGCATGAACCTGTTCTGTCGTCGGTGTGCCCAGATTCAGACTGATTGCTGCTGCAATCTTGGCAAAACTTTCAGCTTCAAACGGATTGTCGATCATGGCCGGAGACGCATGTGCAGCCAGTACAATATTGGCGACATAGTTGCTGGCCACCGTATTGGTCATGATATGCACCAAGGGCTGCTGTTGCTGAAGTTTCAACCAGGCTTCACAGATCTGGTCCAGAAGTGTTTGCTGTAATGCTTGCATCGAAGTCGTCATCATGGTCATTTATAAAAGTGGAAGATAAGTTGTCTATTCGGTCAGCGGGTAAAATAATGGTCTTGATGCTTGCAGCTACGACAGAACAGGCTGACATAGTCACTGGCATCATAATCCACCGACAGTTCCTGTGAGCCGCAGTGCATACAACGTTTCTGGGAATAAAATTTCAGGCGAGGTTCGATCTTGTGCCACGAACGCCACACTGGCTGAAAGAAGATATTTTCATCATAGCCCAGAAAACGATAAAACAGGATTTCGCTCATCTTGCTAAATGCCAGTTGAGGTGGGCGAGGCAAAGTAGAGGTTTCCCATTTTTCCGTGATGGAACGTTCCCGGTACTGCTGCAAGGTTTTTTTTAGCAGATTAGTATTAATAAAATTTTCATTGCGTGGCTTAAGAGCTTTTTGCTTGTACAGATATTCAAGTCCCGTTTGTACCAGATAATAAATCTGTCCCACAGCCAGTACATCCAAAAGACGATAGCAAAAAGTCTGAAAGCTCTGATTTCCGGCAATCTGCACATTCCAGCTACGGCAATAGAATTGGGCAAACTGAATGATTTCTTCATACAGCAGGCAATAGAGTGCATCTTTGACTTCATCTGCACTTTTAAAGGGCACACCTTGGCTCAGGTTTTGATAAAACCAATTGCGCAGCTGCTGGGTAATGCTGAATAGGGTGGGCTCAGAATAGCCATCCAGACGCACATTAATATAATAGTGCAGGTTTTCCTGCTGGACATCTTTGGGAATCAGCACCTGATCCCGGATCAGGCTTTTCACCAGACCATGTTGAAACAGATAATTTGGACTGATGGAATAATATCGAATTTGATGCCAGTCAATATATTCGCGGTGCTGGCTATATTCCTGCACCTGTTCATCCAGAATCGCGAGTAAAAACAGTTTATTGATAAAACTGAGCTGATTGAGCTCAAGAACCGGTCGATCCTGTTTTTTATGATATTGACGGTTTTCCTGTAAGCGGACTTCCTTGAGCATGCGTTTACGCTGTGCCAGACAGTGTTCACAATAACAATTGTGCTTTTGATCGGAATAAAGCTGATGCTGGCAATGGCTGCATTCATGATAGCTCAGCTCCTGATCATATTGTTCTGCCTCAATCCAATACATCGATGCCTTACACAATGGGCAGTGAGTACTTTCATCAAGCTGTTTTTGCAGAACACTGAATACCATGGTTGCGGGCAACTCTAGAATGGTCGGGCATTTGATTATACACGGCTGATGAGATGCAAACGTAGTGGACTGGCGCAATTTTTTAAAATCAAAAACAGCCACACAAACAGAAGAAGAGCTACCGAAGTAGCTCTGATTTTAAAACATGAAATGACACTTTTTAAACCGGGCAGGGTAAAGTATCGTCCTGCTCTCCAAGGTTTTTGGCATGAATTAAGGCTTGAACCTTTTTAGAGGGTACTTTTTTGGCACCGAGTGCATCGTAGGTGTTAAGAATGGCAGTCACTTCATGGGCCTGAAGCGGAATGCCTTCACAGCTCATCAGCAGTGCAATCACTTTATGGTCAATATTGGCCTGATCCAGAGTCTGCAAAGTTTTAATATTTTCGATCCGTATTACATGCTGTTTTAAATACATGACTCACCTCATCATCGTTATCATTATTCTTTCATTGGAAGTGTGGAAAAACACAGTTTAACTGTAGCAAGAAGTGTGCTCATTTTTTAATCTGGATTTATGCGGTACTCTGCAAATAAAATTATATATTTTTAAATCAGTTGTTTATGAAAATGTAAGAAATTATGATCCTGACTATTTTTATGGCACAGATATTTCTTATGTAGAGCGGAGTGCTGCCCATTTAGGCAGAATGCATTGAAAGTGGTGCATGAAATGCCCATATTAGATCTGACAATACAAATGCACAGACAGCGTTTCAAACTTGGCGTATGATTTTGACATGAACAATGTCGAACACGATAAAAGATTAGGACAGGACATGAATATTGCGGCAAACCCGGTGATCGAAGCGGATCAAACCATTTATTTAAAAGACTATCAAAAACCTTCCTTTGTCGTCGATTCTGTAGACCTGAATATTCAAGTCTACAGTGATCACAGTCTGGTCAGCAGCAAGCTGGAGATGCAGCGTCAGACTGCTGGTGATCTGGTTCTGCTTGGCCGCGATCTGGAACTGCAATCGATTCGGTTAAATGGTCAAACCCTGAATGCCAGTGACTACCACCTGGATGCTGAACAGCTAGTCATTGCCAATGCACCTGATCAGGTATCACTTGAAATTGTGGTTAAAATCCATCCTGAAAGTAATACGATGCTGGAAGGTTTATATCAGGCCAGTTCAGATCTGTTTGTGACCCAAAATGAACCAGAAGGGTTCCGTAAAATTACTTTCTATCCAGACCGTCCTGATGTGTTGTCGGTCTTTACGACGCGTGTAGAGGCAGACAAGAAATATCCGGTCTTGCTTGCGAATGGTAACCTGCTGGAAACCGGTGAAGTAGATGCCAATCGTCACTATGCCATCTGGCAGGATCCGACCAAAAAACCGAGCTATTTGTTCGCCTGTGTGATTGGTGATCTGGCCGTGATGAAAGATCATTATGTTACTTCGGAAGGCCGCAATGTGGCTCTGGAAATCTATGCAGAAGAAAAAGATATTCCAAAATGCAAGATTGCCATGGAAGCGCTCAAACATTCCATGCGCTGGGATGAGGAGCATTATGGTCTGCCTTATGATCTGGATAACTACATGATTGTGGCGACCAGTGCATTCAACATGGGTGCCATGGAAAATAAAGGTCTGAATATCTTCAATACTTCATGTGTGCTGGCCGATGAAGAGTACACTACTGATGCCGCCATCATGCGGGTGCAGTCAGTCATTGCCCATGAATACTTCCATAACTGGACCGGTAACCGGATTACCTGTCGTGACTGGTTCCAGTTATGTCTTAAGGAGGGCCTGACTGTATTCCGTGACCAGTCTTTCTCGGAAGATTTGCAGTCGGCTGCGGTACAGCGTATTGATGATGTGGCGGTTCTGAAAGCGCATCAGTTCCCGGAAGATTCAGGACCATTGTCACATCCACCGCGTCCGGATCATTTTGTAGAAATTAACAACTTCTATACTGCCACTGTTTATGAAAAAGGTGCGGAAATTAACCGCATGATGGCGACCTTGCTTGGCAAGAAAAAATTCCGTCAAGGAACTGATGAATATTTCCGCCGTCATGATGGTCAGGCGGTAACGGTTGAGGATTGGGTAGCCGCACTTACAGCAGGTTCAGGTGTGGATCTTTCAAACTTCTTGACCTGGTACAACCAGCCCGGTACGCCTAAACTGCAAGTAAAAGCTGAGTACGATGTAGAGACCCAAATCTATCGCCTTCACTTCAAGCAAAGCCTGAAACCGCATGCCAAATACCCGAATCTGAAAGCAGTTCCAATTCCAGTTGCTTTAGCACTGTTTGATGCTGAAAGCGGTGAACAGCTAACGCTAAATTCTAAGGCGCTCTTTGAAAATGGCGTTAAGGATGGTATGTATCTGTTTGATCAGGATGAGGCAACGATCGAGTTTAGTGGTGTTGCAGCGAAACCAGTAGTGTCCTTGCTGCGCAATTTCTCTGCACCGGTAAATCTGGACTTTGACTATTCAGAAAAAGAACTGGCTTTCCTGTTGCAATATGAGACCAATGGTTTTAACCAGTGGCAGGCGACCCAAACCTTACTTGAACGTATCCTGCTGGATGATCAACCTGCCGAGATCTATATTCAGGCCATGCTTAATACCTTGCCGGATATGATTGAGAAAGATCCGGTGCTGGCATCACGTCTGTTTGATGTACCATCTGAAGGTTACTTGGGCAGCCGTATTGATCAGGATTATCAGCCAGCCATGATTCAGGAAAAGCGTGAGGCTTTACTGCATACTCTGGCCCGTGCCTTTGGAGAAACAGCGAAAGAAACTTATCTGAGTCTGGATCCAGATTTGCAATCTGATTTCTCGCAAGCAATGGGGGTGCGTGCCCTGAGAAACATCATGCTGACGATGATGGCTCGTCAGGGAGATGCATCTGTCTTTGACTTGGCCTATGAGCAGTATCATACAGGCAATATGTCTGAACGTTTAGGGGCGCTGAAAGTTTTGGTCTGGAATGATGCGCCACAAGCACAAGAAGCTCTGGCCGATTTCTACAGTCGTTTTGAAGACGAAGCCTTGTCTCTGGATCAATGGTTTATGGTTCAGGCAGCACATCCAAAAGCTACGGATGCAACGATTGCGTATTTGACCCAACATCCGGATTATGATCTGGCGGTGCCTAACCGTATTCGTGCAGTCAGTGGTGGTTTGAATGCCAACCCAGTTAATACCTGGAGCTTTGGCGTACAGCATTTTATTGGTCTGGCAAAATATCTGGATGAGAAAAATCCGATCGTGGGCTCACGTTTGCTACAGGTATTGTCACGCTGGTATACCTTGGCGGAACCACAACGTAGTGAAGTAAAAGCTCAACTTGAAACCTTAAAGCCACTGGTCAAATCTAAAAATGTGTCTGAGACACTTAATAGTATGCTCAGTGTATAACATTCATTGTTAAAAAACCGGATCGACATGATCCGGTTTTTTTTACTTTTTCAAATGCTGTCTTTAAATACAGTTGAATTTCCTTAAAGGCCGAGTTAAGTATCAAAGGGTGTTACAGTATGATTATACGGAAAAGAGTATTTGTTTATTAAGCTGTAAGCTAGGTAAAGGGATCTACAGATTCGCTTACTAGAGGTTGTCCAAGATATGTTAGTGAAAATTGAAGATGGTTTTTATTTAAATAGCCAGCATATTATTGCCATACATGTCAGCAAGAATCCTGAAAATGGTTTATTTGAAATTTCTATTCAATATACGCCGCATTCTGTTCAGCAGGTCGGAGAATACAAAAAGTATTTCAAAGCCAACTTGATGCTGAAATTTTCTTAAATGAACTCAATCAAAAGCTCCGTTAAAAGCCTGCATGACGCAGGCTCTGCTTTGATCAGTACTATTATTGTCTGACGATGAGTACAGGTATTGGAGAAATTGCCAGAACATTCTGAGCTACGCTGCCGAGCATCAGTTTTTGCAGGCCCTTACGGCCATGTGAGCCCATGATGATGAGATCAGCTGATGATTCATCTGCAGCCTGCATAATGCCTTCTGAGGGTGGCATACCATGTACGACTTTTGTTGTAACCTCTATGCCATCACGAACAAAGTTCAATTTTAGCTCGTTTAAACGATCAAGAGCATTTTGTTCTGCATGCATAAAGTAGTCTGTGACTGCCGGAGCAACTTTGTAGAAATCTACGCCGGTGAAGGGGTCCACTGCAATCACACTGAGCAAAGTAACATGGCTATGAAAAACTTTGGCCAGCTCGAGGGCATGCTCTGCGGCAGCATATGAAATCGGGGATTCATCGACTGCTACGAGAATATGATCATAGTTATTCATGGTGCTTCCTCATATTTATTATGGTGCTAAGGGAAAATATGGCTTGAGCGAATCAATCGCTACAGGATGTCTTGTTTGAACTTCAAAAATAACTGAAAAGCTAAATGAATAAGTACTGCGCATCTTGAAGATGCGCAGTAACTGGATTATTTTTTCACGATCAATACCGGGATTTCACTTGCACCCAAAACATCCTGTGCAAAGCTGCCCAGAATCATTTTCTGGAAGCCTTTGCGGCCATGAGAACCCATGACAATCAGGTCCGCGTTTACTTCATTGGCGGTTTGCGCAATATGCTCTGCATTGACTAAACCTGTGACAATGCGGGAATCTGCTTCAATACCTTCAGCGGCTGCGATGGCAGTAGCTTCTTTCAATGCCTTTTTGGCATTAGCATGTGCCTCGACAAAATATTCTTTCATGATAGAAGAGCTGTAATAAAAATCAGCCTCGGTAAAAGGATCTTCTGCAATCAGGCTGATCAGAGAAAGCTGACTACCGAATGCCTTGGCAATTTTGGCAGCATGTCTTACTGCAGAAAAGGAAATTTCTGAACCGTCCACTGGGACTAAAATATGTTGATAGGTCATGGCTTTTCTCCGCAGGTTGTTTAATTTTTGCCTTGGTTTATTGATAGCATAGTGCTGTAACAGGTGCAATTGCAAAAAAGCGGTAAAATTGAAAAAACTCATTAAATTACAAATATTTTTAATGTAAAAGTAATGAAAAAAAACAGAGTAAAAAACTCGGGATAGCAGTTTTGATGATCAAAAAAAATTGGATGAATGGTCCTCGTTTACACAAGGATGGTTTAGACTACTTTAGCCTGTTTTTAGATCATATATAGAGGAGACAGTGTTGAGGTTTTTCGCTATTCATCTTTTGCTGATAAGTTCAGTCATCCTCTCCGGTTGCCAGACTGTACAGAACAGTAAAGTTATTGCCAGTGCTTTTAACCTGACCACGGGCTTGCAGCAAAAATTGATGGATCGTTATGCGCCTGGTGCTGTCATCGTGCAGCAAAATATTGTCTATGCGCCGCAGCAAAACTTGTCTCTGGATCTGTATCAGCCACAGAATATTGCCAGTATTGGCCCACGCCCCACTATTGTCTGGATTCATGGGGGAGGCTGGATTTCAGGTTCTAAAGAACATGCGCGGGGATATTTCAAGCTTCTGGCCGCTCAAGGTTATAATGTAGTCTCCGTACAATATCAGTTTGCGCCTAAAGCTACCTATCCTAGCCAGCTACACCAGATCAATCAGGCACTCAAATTTCTAGATACCTATGCAGACACCTACCATATTGATGCCCAGAACCTATATCTGGCCGGGGATTCTGCCGGAGCCAATCTCGCCAGTCATTATGCCGCACTTTTGACTAATCCCGCATTTGCCGAGCAATCTGGTATTCAGCCTTATCTGCAACCCGGGCAGCTTAAGGGGTTGATTCTGCATTGCGGGATTTATGATCTGGAAGCATTTGCCAGCACTGCACCTGAAGAAATGAAAATTGTGGAGTGGGGGGTATATAACCTGATTCAGGCTTATACGGGTGAGCGCAAGAATGATGCGACATTTTTAAAGCATATTTCTCCGATTCAGTATATTACGCCGTCTTATCCACCGGTGTTCATCAGTGGAGGCAATAAGGACTTTCTGACCGATACCCAGTCTTTGCCTTTTGTGAAAGCCTTAAAGGAGCAGCAGATTCCGGTGACTGCAGTGTTTTATCCGGAATCTAAAGCCTGGCTGATTCATGAATATCAGTTTTTTATGGGCAAGAAAGAAAGTCAGGAAACTTTTATCAAGACGCTGGATTTTTTACATCAGCTTTCCCCTTAAAGATGGGATTAAGCAGGATGAATTTCTTATGTTTAGTTTTAGTCAATAGCCCCGACAAATCATTAAAAAATAGTTTGGAGTTTAAGAGATGAATCCTGTCTCGTGGGCATATTTATTGTTGGCTTTGGCCATCATTGCAGAAGTAACTGGATCTACATTTCTGGTGAAGTCGGAAGGTTTTACCCGATTATGGCCTTCTCTAGCTGTGGTCATTTTATTCTGTATTGCGTTTTATTTACTCTCTCAGGTGATTAAAGTAATTCCTTTAGGCATTGCCTATGCGATCTGGGCGGGAGTAGGTATCGTTCTTACGGCAATTGTAGGATATGTCATATTTAAGCAGGCGCTGGATTTGCCAGCTTTTATCGGGATTGCACTGATCATTTCCGGTGTGGTGGTGATTAACCTGTTTTCCCAAACTGCAGGGCATTAAAAAGGCAGACAAAGTAGCTGCCTCATTTCTACAATAAGCTTATGCCATTTGCGGTTTAAGTTTAAATAGCAAATAAACCGTCAAACCAAGTAGCAGCCCCCAGAAAGCTGAACCGATTCCAAAAAACTGGATATTGGATGCACTAAACAGGAAGGTCATCAGTGCCGCTTCACGGTCGTGACTGTCCTGAAAAGCCAGCGCAATATTGTGGCCAATGGTGCCAAACAGGGCAATTCCTGCTAAGACGGTAATCAGAATCCCCGGAAAAGTCATCAGTACACTGGTCAAGGTCGCAGCAAAAAAACCCATCAAAATATAAAACAGGCCGCAGCTCATCCCTGCAATATAACGTTTGGCCGGATCAGGATGCGCTTGGGCATCCAGACTGACTGCCGCACTGATTGCGGCAAGGTTGACACTGAAACAGCCAAAGGGTGCCAACATTGCCTGGGTAATACCCGTCCAGCCTAAAATCGGATTGACCTTGGGTGGATAGCCATAACTTTTAATCACAGCCAAGCCGGGCAGGTATTGCGATGCCAGGTTAATCACCAATAAGGGTAAGGCCAAGCCTAAAAGGGCTTGTAGGCTAAATTCAGGCGTAGTCCAGACCGGCTGGGCAATACTCCAGTTCAGTGCAGGAATAGTGAAATCAATAAAGAAAGGGCATAGGAGGATAGCCATCAAGACAGTAATCACGATGCTATAGCGCATACTCAGTTTTTTGGAAACCAGATAAACTGCCAGTACACAAAGTACAAATGTCCAGGACTGTTGCAGACTGCCAAAGACCGAGATGCCAAATTTTAGTAGCACGCCTGCCAGCATGGCACTGGTCAAACTCTGTGGAATAAACTGGAAAATTCGCTCGAAAATTCCAAAAAATCCCAGACAGGCAATCAGGATACCTGAAATCAGAAAAGCGCCAATTGCTTCACCCAGACTATAGTGACCGGCAGAAGCAATGACCAGCGCCAGACCGGCAGTCGACCAGGCGGTTGAAATCGGATAGCGATATTTCCAGGAAAGCAGAAACCCGGAAACTCCAATACCTATACCCAGTGCCCATAACCAGGAACTGATTTGTGCAGCATTGGCACCCAGACTTTGCGCAGCTTCAATGACCAGTACGGCAGAAACACTGATACCAATCATGCAGGTAATAAAACCGGCCATGATGGCAGGAAAGGAGAGATCTTGTAAAAGTTTAGGCATCATCCATGACACTATTTCTAAATGCGTTTAAATCATACGCTTTTCATGTATCAAAACAATGCTTTTAACAAATTTAAGAAAGGCGAAAGGGGTTGAAAAACCTGGATTCTAGAATGTTGAGGTCGCCAGTTTAAGACCAAAACCACAAAATAGAATCCCGACCGCCGCGACACAGCTGGCAGTTACTTTATAATTCTGGTTGAAATAGGACGCCAGTTTAACCCCAGAAACAATCAGGATTGAAAGATAGGTCATGCTGATCAATTGCAGGATCACAGCCAGTATCGTGAATGTCAGGGCAGGGTAAGGATAGGCAGGATCGACAAATTGCACAAAAAAAGACAGGTAAAACAGAATTGCTTTGGGATTTAAGATGCTAATGGTAAGTGCGGTACGAAAGGGCTGAATCGATTCTACCGTATCTGAGGTCGTCTTTTTAATCTGTACACGTTGCGATGCCTTTGCCGGAAAGAAAGTCTGATAGGCTGCAATGAGCAGCTTGATACCGAGGTAACTGAGATAGATCGCTCCGATAATTTTCAGGGCGATAAACAGTACCGGAAAGGCATGTAGAAGCGAGGCCGCACCCAGTGCTGTACATGTAATCAGGATCAGGTCGCCTGTATATACCCCCAATGCGCCCTTATAACCTGTTTTAATGCCAAAACGGGAGGCAATCGACATGACATACAGAGAGTTCGGTCCGGGTAGTAACACAATCAACGTAGTTCCAATGATAAAGGTCGTTAGATCTGTGATACCAAACACGAAAAGCTCGCAAGAACAAAAAAGCCGATGCGGCATTATAGCAACATCGGCTTGGAGAAACTGGCTAAATTTTCTTTAAATTTCAGTGGTACTCAGGAAAGTTTCACGTAATAAAGCAGCCAGTTGTTCCCGTGCTTTAATGAAACCATCAATGCCGCCTTGCAATAATTCACTGGCCATCGGATCCTGTTTCAATTGTGCATCAAAATCGGCATGGCTGATTGGACTGAGTTCACCTTGAACTTGAATATCTTTGGCTGAGAGTTGCGCTTGCACTTCACGCTGATCATTTTCCAGTTCGGCCAGCAGGTTTGGTGCTACCGTGAGCAGGTCGCAGCCGCTCAAGCCTAAAACCTGGTCAATACTACGGAAGCTGGCCCCCATGATTTCAGTCTGAATACCGTGTGCCTTGTAGAATTCATAAATACGCTTGACCGAAAGTACACCCGGATCTTTTTCAATCGGGTAAGCTTCAACACCTTCAGCTTTTTTGTACCAGTCCAGAATACGGCCGACAAAAGGCGAGATTAAGGTTACTTTTGCATCCGCACAGGCATGGGCCTGGTGCTGGCCAAATAATAAAGTCAGGTTGGTATGAATACCTTCTTCTTCCAGCGCTTTTGCTGCCTGGATACCTTGCCAGGTAGAGGCAATCTTGATCAGGATGCGGTCTGAATCAATTCCATATTGTGCATAAAGTGCCAGCAGTTCTTTGGCTTTGGCAATCGTAGCTTCGGTATCAAAGGAGAGCGAAGCATCGACTTCTGTCGAAACACGGCCTTCAACCAGTTTTAAGATTTCAACCCCGAATTTGACCGTCAAAATATCAATGGTACGTTCGATCAGGGCATTATCCACATAACCTTCTTGCTGGGCCTGCTCAAAAGCAGCTTCAATTAAAGCCTGATTTTCAGGTTGTTTCGCTGCTGCAGTAATCAGCGATGGATTGGTCGTCGCATCCAGAGGGCGAAATTTTTCAATTGCACTTAAATCACTGCTATCTGCCACAATGGTCGTCAAGTTTTTTAATTGGTTTAACGCAGTTAATGTCATTACGATCTAGTTCTATGGTTATTGCTTATGCATTCTTATATATCATAAATAGCCGGTTAACCAAGTAGACTGTCGTTGAATTTCTGTGATTAATGCCCGATTTGACGTTGTTTGCGCAAGTGATCAATCAAAAAATGAGCAGCTGTGCCTAGTCGGGTTTCCCGGCTCCAGACCAGATCAACAAAATATGCAAACTTTGGCGTGAAATCGAGCAGGTTTAAAACCTGTAACTGATCTTGCAAATGTGGCTGCTCATTCAGCATCTCGAGTGGCAGAACCCCCCAGCCCAGTCCTTGCTGAATCATGCTGCAAGCCGAGTGATGGTTGTCGGTGCGCCAGTAATTTCTTGAAAAGAGCAGTTCTGGCTTGATGGTGCGATCGCGACTGGCCACCACAATCTGCCTGTTTTGCAAAATCTGTTCATAGCTGACTTGAGCAAACTGACTTAAGGGATGCTGTTTGGCGACTACAGCGACCAGCACCTCACGCTTTACTTCCACAAACTGTTCACGGGTTTCCAGTTGTTCGCGTTCAAACATCAGGGCCAGCTGTGCTGAACCTTCAAAGAGCATACGATGTGCATCTTCCTGAGGTGCACTAAAGACATTGATTTGCAGTGAGGGAAATTCCTGTTCCAGCAAGACGATATAATCGGTCCAGCGCGTATGCAGCAATTCTGATACCACCACGATATTCAGTTCAGATTCTTGGCCTGAACTTAAGGCTTGAGCGTGCTGTTTCCACTGGTTCATTTCTACCAGCAATTGCTGGGTTTTCTCATACAGTACCTGTGCCTGCGGGGTCGGTTTAGGTTCACGGCCTGAGCGCTGGAACAGCTCCAGATTCAGGTCAATTTCCAGATTGGCAATCGCCATACTGACTGCTGAAGGTACTTTCCCCAGTTGACGCGCAGCCGCAGAGAAAGAACCGGTTTCCATCACAGTTTTGAACATCAGCAGTTGTTCCTGATTAACATTCATAGCTCAACCTTTCATTTTTATTGATAGATTCTAACTCGAATAATCAGATTTAATGAAATATAATTTCTAAACTCTCTGATGAATTAAGCTGATTTGATATGTTAATTACCAAAAGAAGACTGATTCATGCCACCTTATATGAAGGTATTTTACTGGTCGTGATCGCTGTACTGCTAAGTACATTAATGCATATGCCCCTTGAGGTAACAGGCGTTCTCGGGATTGCTATGGCTGTGACTTCAGTACTCTGGAATATGCTGTTTAATCATTATTTTGAAAAGTTTGAAGCGAAACATCGCCTGAAAAGGACTATTAAAGTGCGGATTGCCCATGCAATTGGCTTCGAAGGCGGTTTGATGCTAGCGACTATTCCAATGGTGGCTTATGCCTTACACATGAGTCTGGGTCAAGCTTTTTTGCTGGACTTAGCTTTAACCCTTTGTATCCTCGTATATACCTTTATCTTCCAGTGGATTTATGATCATCTAGAAGCCAGGCTGGGGCTAGAGCCGGATTATCGGAAAATCTCATCATCACATAAGCCATAAAAAATACCACACAGTTCAGACTCCTTTAGGGAAAATGCCAAAGGTGAAATATTCAGCGATGAGGACTTGATCAGGTCCTCATTTTTTATGCTCGAACCCTACTGAAAATTAAGCTATAAGACTCTGATTTTTTATTTTAATTTTTAAAATTATTGGGGAATTTAATGTTGTTTAGGTATACGGTCTTGTCAGTATTCATTGGATTATTGGTCTCTGGATGTGGAGGCGGAGGAAGCGATAGCAGTACCTCACAGCCAACAGGACCAGATTCAGTGATAACACCAGGTACGGGAGAGCAGCTGAGCAAAATTGCAGAGTTTAAGGTTCTGGATATAGGTTCAGAATTAAGCGCAGGAAATTTTGGTCTGACCAGCTGGAATCCTACCGCCATGGTGGTAGAGGGCGATGTTCTTTATATTGCCAACAGCCAGGCAGAATCGAATATTTTACGTTATGACTTAAGAAAAAAACGTGCACTGAGCTCTATAGATCCTATGAAAATTTCGGGTCTGGCCAAAAAATGGGACAGTCTGAATGATCTGGAAATTCATGCAGGGCGTTTATATGTGGCCAACTATGGCTCAAACCGAATTGATATTCTAGATATTAGTGGTGAACAGCCGAGCTTCATTATGGCACTCGGCACAGGTGTATGGTGGGGCGATGCGCTTAATTATGCGCTGGTACATAGCAATGCAGTGACTGCCGATGATCGTTACGTTTATGTGCCTGATATTGAAGGCCGCATTAATGTGTGGCGTCAAAGTGATGTAACGGCGCAAAACCATTTAAAAGCGCAGAAATTTGCACGGCTCAGCTTGCCGGGCTGTGCACGCAACTGTAATGCACGCATGGAAGTCATAGGTGATTATCTGTATACCAGCCTGCCGGATGGTATGACCTATGTCCACGATATCAATCAGATTCAGGAAAATGAAAATAATATTGCGCCCATTTTAACAGAAACCAATTTGTCGGCAGTCATGCATCGCCATAACGATGGCTTGGTCTATGTGTCACGGAATGATGGCACTGTAGAAAGTTACAAGGAAAAATCCTTTAATCTTGACTCTATCTTACCCAATAAAAGTATAGATACCTTCCGAGATTGTATTTTAAAAGGGCAAAATCAGAGCAGTCGACTGGCCAAGGCCAGCGATCTTTATATTTATGGTCAGAATCTATTACACATGGCCAATCAGAAAATTTATATTCTGCCAATGCTGACCCTGCAACAGAATAAATCGAATCAACTCAGTCCACCTGTGATCTTGACCGAATCTCAGGCACGCGAGAGAAGCCGTGTTTTACAGGATGGTGAATCATGGGAAACCTTGACCAATAGCAGCCAGCGTCATGTCTATATGGACCAGATTTTATCGGCAACACTGAATGGCAATCGCCTGCAATTGCAAAGCTACAGTGCTGTGCCTGTACGTGATTTGCAGATTCGTGCCAAAATTAAAAACTCAGAAGACTGGGTAATTCTGGCTAAGCTGGATCAGTTGACGCCATTTTCGAAGGCAAATTTTGATCTCAAGTTGACCGATCAATCCCGTTTCCCGTTGCTTGATGGCACAGGCTCGATCCAGCTGGCAGGTCTGAGTCAGACCACGCAAAACCCAAGTAATATTTTTGATCTGAAAATTAGCTCTGAAACCGATGAGCACGTCAAAAAGCTGAACCAGATTAAAGCCAAATGGAAAATTTATTTCGGCACCTATGATGAACCGAAGAAATGGTGCCGTATTACGCCGGTCTATGCCCGGGAATGGGTCATGATGATGACCAACCTGGCCTATATGCTCAGTACTCCAGAATTTGAAACCTTATGGTTTAATCATAAATCTGTCATGGGACACGACTTTTTTGGCAATGATGGTCAGGTAGAAGGACCGAACGGTTTCTTTCAGCCAGAAGATTATGTCCGGATCTATGGAGAAATTCTTAACCGCAATGAAATTAATCTTGGCGTGACGAATATGGGTGGTGGTCTGGGAGGTGGAGCAGTATTAGGAGTAGATACCTGGTTATTCTATGGCCACTACAGATTATCTGGCTATCGTATTATTGCACATGAATTCGGACATCATTGGGGCGGGCATAACAGTGCATGGGCCATGTCGAATTATGGCTTTGAGCCAATGGTAGACTGGCTGAATTTCTATTTCCAGCGCCGTCCAGGCTCGATTCCTTATATGGATCCAAATGTGAATGCTTTCCATTTAACGCCGGGCAGCGCGCTTTGTCAGGGTGTAAACCAAGATATGGTGAAAGGTGTAGCATCGACTGCACCGTGGAACAAAGTGGATGAATATTTTAAAAATAATCCAATGCCAAATCGCTAAAACATAAAAAAGCCCCTCAAATGAGGGGCTTTTTAATTGGATCGGTCAACGGATTATTTTTCAATAATTGCCGTTACACCTTGACCACCTGCGGCACAGATCGACACCAGTACGCGGCCTGAACCTTTCTGGTTAATCAGTTTTGCTGCTGTGGCAATGATACGACCGCCAGTTGCTGCAAACGGGTGACCAGCAGCAAGTGAAGAGCCTTTTACGTTCAGTTTTGCACGGTCAATTGAACCCAGTGGAGCGTCTAAACCTAAACGCTCCTTACAGAATTTAGGATCTTCCCAAGCTTTTAAAGTACATAATACTTGAGATGCAAAAGCTTCATGAATTTCATAATAGTCGAAGTCTTGCAGTTTCAGACCCGCACGCTCAAGCATGCGTGGCACTGCATAAGCAGGTGCCATCAACAGGCCTTCTTTTTTCTCGACAAAGTCAACTGCAGCAGTTTCCTGGAAAGTCAGGTAAGCCAGCACTTCATGACCGTTTGCCTTCGCCCATTCTTCAGAAGCGAGCAGTACACAAGAAGCACCATCTGTTAGCGGCGTCGAGTTACCCGCCGTCATGGTACGTGCATCACCTTTACCAAAAGCAGGTTTAAGTTTTGCCAGCTTCTCAACTGAAGAGTCTGGGCGCAGGTTGTTATCACGCTCAAGGCCTAAGAATGGCGTGATCAGGTCATCAAAGAAACCTTCTTCATACGCTGCAGCCATTTTCTGGTGTGAAGATGCAGCAAGTTCATCCTGTGCTTCACGGGAAATTCCCCATTCCAGTGTGGTAATCGCTTGATGATCACCCATAGACAGACCTGTACGCGGTTCACCATTTTTTGGTGCATCCATCAGGTCTTTCACATTGATCTTGGTCAGTGCTTTTAGACGGTCTTTTGCAGTTTTCGCGATATTCAGCTCAAGCAGTGCTTTACGTAAACCATCACCAAAAGCAATTGGCGCATCGGAAGTTGTATCCACACCACCTGCAATGCCCACTTCGATTTGACCTAAGGCAATCTTGTTGGCAACCAGAAATGCCGCCTGCAAACCAGTACCACAGGCCTGCTGAATGTCATAAGCAGGCGTTTCAGCTGCAAGAGCAGTATTTAGTACACATTCACGGGTCATATTGAAATCACGGCTGTGTTTCAGAACTGCACCGGCAACAACTTCCCCTAAGCGTTGACCTTGCAGATTAAAACGCTCAACCAGACCGTTCAGGGCTGCTGTGAACATATCAGTATTGGATGCCGTAAAGTAAGCACCATTTGAACGTGCAAATGGAATGCGGTTACCACCGATGATCGCAACGCGGCGAACTGTATTTTGGCTCATGTTTGGTACCTGTTGAACAGAAGTTTGTGTTATAGATTTTGAATCTTGTTGGCTTGAAGTCATTTTTTGGGCACGTGTAGCCGTATTGCGTGTACGCGTGGTTTTAGCCGGACTTTTTTCTGCTGGATTCACTGTATCAGTATTTTTAGTGCTACGCTTAGCACGCGTTGATGGTTTTGACACAGTTTCTGTCGCAGGGTTCTCGACTGCTGGATTTTGTTGAGTTGTTTTGCTCATAAGGCTTGACCAGGCAAATAGATCATCTTCTTGGCGCTTACATTAGCACAGAAGAAGATAGGCTGTATTGACTACAATGACATTACAGACTGCGCTCAGGTCAAGTCATCTGCCTATTATCTCAAGTATGATTAGGCAGAATCTGGTGGATCTGTTGAAATATAAGTGTCTGGCATCATATTGAAGTTTAAGGATAACTTTAGATCAACCAAAAATTAATTTGTATGAGAGATAATAAACATGACTGATCAGTACCAAACTTTTGCAAAATCTCCTATTGGTAAATTTGTCATTAAAAATTTGGGTCTACCATCCCCAACTTCTTTAGACCGTTTTGAGTCTGCTACGCCAGTGGTAAAAGGTGCAGTATTATTGGGCGCAGCACCAGCAAGTCAATTAACGGGTGCTATTGCTCAGGTTCTGGCAAATATTCATGCAAATAGCTATGCAGGCAATAATACTGAGTTGCAACAGGCAGCTGCAGCATCTGGACTGAATCTGGGTGCATTTAACCCGGGCGATAAAGAATCAAAATTCAAGGTCGTTATTTTTGATGCTTCAGGGATCGAAAATTCAGAACAGTTAAAATCACTTTATGATTTCTTCAACCCGATTGCGCGTCAAATCCAAAGTTCTGGCCGTGTCGTGATTGTGGGGACTACGCCTGAAACTGCTAAATCAGTCAGTCAGTCAATTGCTCAACGCGCACTGGAAGGTTTTGTAAAATCTGTGGGTAAAGAGTTTAAAAAGGGTATTGCAGCGAACCTGATCTATGTAGATGCCGGTGCTGAAGCAAACCTTGAGTCTGCTTTACGTTTTGCAGTTTCTCCACGTTCTGCCTATGTTTCTGGTCAGGTGATCCGTGTTTCACCTGCTGAAAAAGTGGATGTGGACTGGACTAAACCATTAGCGGGTAAAACTGCTGTAGTGACCGGTGCGAGCCGTGGTATTGGTGAAGCGATTGCTCATGTATTGGCACGTGATGGCGCACATGTTATCTGTCTGGATGTTCCGCAGCAGCAAGCGGACCTTGACCGTGTAGCCGGTGAAATTGGCGGTTCAACTTTAGCCATCGATATTACTGCTGCAGATGCAGGTGAGAAAATCAAAGCGGCAGCAGCTGAGCAAGGCGGTCTGGACATTATTGTGCACAATGCCGGTATCACCCGTGACAAGACTTTGGCCAATATGAAGCCTGAGCTATGGGATCTGGTGATTAACATCAACCTGTCTGCCATTGAACGTGTAAATGACTATTTAATCTCCAACGATGGTCTAAATGCCAATGGTCGCATTATCTGTGTATCCTCAATTTCAGGTATTGCAGGTAACCTGGGTCAAACCAACTATGCAGCGTCTAAAGCGGGTGTGATTGGTGTGGTGAAATTTACAGCACCAACCTTAAAAAATGGTATAACCATTAATGCTGTTGCACCGGGCTTTATCGAAACACAAATGACGGCTGCGATTCCATTTGCAATCCGTGAAGCAGGCCGCCGTATGAACTCAATGAGCCAAGGTGGTCTACCTGTAGATGTTGCAGAAACAATTGCCATGTTTGCTTCTACGGCTTCAACAGGTTTAAATGGCAACGTGGTTCGTGTCTGTGGTCAAAGCCTATTAGGGGCTTAATGGAATCTCTCCCGACCTCTCTTAAAGAGAGGAGAAGCCCCCTTTTAAAGGGGAATTCAGGGAGATTAAAATTCTAAAGAGAAAATTCCAAGAATTCTCAAAACCTCTCCAGTGCTTCACTTTCATACAATGATTGAAGTATGCTCAGGAGAGGTCACTTTATAAAGATAATATTTCCAAAGGTTCAGTATGAATACGCGCCATTTTAGTCAACTTCCAAAACCTTATTTAGCCTATCCAAAAGTGATTCAAGGCTTGATTTTTAAAAAGCCGAAAGCTGAAAAAGTTCTGCCGCAAGTTGAATATGTGGTGGATTCATTCAAGGTCGATCAGAAACATTTAAAAGCCTATAATGAAGTATGTGGCTTTAAAAATAATGGTTATATTCCAGCTATTTATTTGACCGTGCTATCTCAAAGTCTGCAAATGCACATGATGACCTCGGAAGCATTTCCGTTCCCGATTTTAGGACTGGTACATATCCGTAATCAGGTCAAGCAATACCGTAAAATCGGTGTGAATGAGACTTTGACGCTGTCATGTAAGTTTGGCGAATTGCAGCCGCACGATAAAGGCGTTCAGTTTGATTTCATTACTACAGTGAAAGTGGGAGGCGAGGTCGTAGTTGAAGGATTAACGACTTATCTGTCACGTCAAAAGACTAATGGTAAAGCTACTGCTAAACCTGCAGAAAGTAAGGCATCAGAATTTAAGCTGAACAATGAATGGAACATCTCGGAAAATACTGGTCGTCGTTATGCTATGACTTCAGGTGATTTTAACCTGATCCATATTCATGCAGTCACAGCGAAAGCCTTTGGCTTTAAACAGGCAATTGCACATGGCATGTGGAGCAAGGCCAAAGCACTGGCGAATCTGTCATTGCCAGATGCCTATGAAGCTGATGTCTGGTTCAAGTTACCGATGTACTTGCCATCTAAAGTTGAATTCCTGACCGCGCAGGCAGCGAATGATACAGATTTTCTGATACGAAGCAGTAAGAATCAAAAACCGCATGTCACCGGTCATATCAAAGCGATTTAAATCTGAATCAAAAGCCTAAACCCGATTTAGGCTTTTTCATTTTAAGGGATCAATATTCTATGGATAGAATGATGCAGCCAATTAAAGATTATCTGTTTGCTGATCAGCATAATTATCAGGGCAATGTCGATGAGCGTTTCAGTGACCTTGCCCGTCAGTTTAGCCGTTTGCAGGATGCACGTACCGGACAGGGTGGTGCCGCACTGGTGGTATATTTTGAGGGACAAAAGGTCGTCGATATTTATACCGGTAAAAAATCTTTAACTGAAAACTGGCAACCCGATACCATGTCGCTATGTTATTCCACCGGCAAAGGCGTGCTGGCGACTTTGGCGCATATTCTGGTCAGTCAAGGTTATCTGGATTATGATAGACCGGTTGCAGAATACTGGCCTGAATTTGCACAAAAGGGTAAAGAAAATATTACTCTGGCGCATATGCTCAGTCATCAAAGTGGCCTGTTTGATATCCGTAATATGATTGATGATGCCACTGAAATGGCCGACTGGTCGCATATGCTGGACCGGATTGCGGCAGCGGAACCACGTTTTCGAGTTGCAACAGATGCAGCCTATCAACCGCTGACTTTTGGCTGGCAAGTAGGTGGTGTACTGGAAAAAGCGACGGGTAAAAAACTGGGTGAACTGATGCAGGAATATCTGGTACAGCCACTACAGTTAAATGGCGCTTATTTTAGCGTACCGACGCATGAGTTAGCTCGGGTGGCCTTACCTATTTTAAAGCCTAAAATAACCAAGTCTCAAACACAGACTGCGAAAAAAACTGTGTCAAGGCAACCAAGCCTGATGGAACGAGCCTTGGTATGGAGTGGTCAGAGTCCACAGGATTTTCAGGATGGCATGATTCCTAAGGGCATGAAGAACTTTAGTTTCTTTAGTCATGAGGGTCTACAGGCCATTATTCCGTCTGCTAATGGAGTATTTACCGCAGAGAGTCTGGCAAAAATCTATGCCATGCTGGCCAGTCGTGGTGAATGGCAAGGACAGCAACTGATTTCGCAGGAGGTATTCCAGCGACTTAGTCAGGTGCAATACAAAACAAGAGATCGGGTTATGCCTTTACCGATGCACTGGCGCTTGGGTTATCACCGTGTTCTCACTTTAGGAAAAGCCTCTAAAGGTTTTGGTCATATGGGTTTTAATGGCTCTGGTGCCTGGTGCGATCCTGAGCGTGGTTTAAGTTTTGCCTATACACATAACTTTCCTACAGGTTCATTGACCGGAGACTACCGTCTTTGGGGTTTGACTCAGGAAACCTTGCGCTGTGCGGATGCGGTACTGACCGGGCGCAAAGGCTGGCGTTAGATCACCCTGATCCAGGATTAATCTATCCTTTAAAATGTGCTATTTTGTGGCGAATTCCAGTTCTGTGAAATGAAAGCATGAAGAAAGTGATATTGATTCCTTTGGTGGTAACCGGTGCTTTATTGGGTTGTCAGGATCAAAATCAATCAGTTACAAATACTGTCGCTGAAGCCAAGGTGCAGCTACCCACATGGGTGGGAAATTATCAGGGCACAACGCCATGTATGGGATGCTTTTCAAGTTGTGAAGACTGTCCCGGCATGGCAGTGGCTTTAACTTTAAATGAAGATAAGACCTTTACTTTACAGCGTGAAAGTTTAAGTGGTCATAATGAAATTGAAACGATGAGCGGGCAGATTCGGTTTCAGGATGAATCACAACAAAAGATCGAACTGCTGAATGTCGATACCCGAAATCTGCTCTATGTCGATCTGAAAAAGCATGTTCTGGAAATTCGTGAAGATCAAACAGGCAAACGCTACCAGATGCAAAGTGACTTTATCCTGTTTGAATCGGTCTAATTTTAAAAAAGCATTTGTTTTATATCCCTTTTTCAATGATTTTGATCAAGGGATTTTTATTCTTTATAAACCGGCATTCATTTCACTATTTCATAAAAAAACAGTATGCTTAGACCTGTAAAAAGGAGCATACATGTATCAAGTACTTGCGCGAAAATACCGTCCTCGTAATTTCAATGAATTGGTGGGTCAAAACCACGTTTCTCGTGCTTTAACCAGCGCGCTCGAACGTGGCCGTTTGCATCATGCTTATTTGTTTACGGGAACGCGTGGTGTCGGAAAAACCACGATTGCACGTATTTTGGCGAAGTGCTTGAACTGCGAGACAGGTATTACCTCGACCCCATGTGAAGTCTGTGCGACCTGTACCGCAGTCAATGAAGGTCGTTTTATTGACCTGATTGAAATTGATGCGGCGTCACGCACCAAGGTGGAAGATACCCGCGAGCTGCTCGACAATGTTCCTTATGCACCGACTCAAGGACGCTTCAAGGTCTACCTGATCGATGAAGTGCACATGCTGTCCACGCATTCTTTCAATGCGCTGTTAAAGACGCTGGAAGAACCGCCGGAACACGTCAAATTCCTGTTCGCAACTACCGATCCGCAAAAACTACCGATTACCGTAATTTCTCGCTGTCTGCAATTTACCTTGCGCCCATTGGCAGTCGATGAAATTACCGAACATCTGGGCCATATTCTTAGCAAAGAAAGCATTCAGTCTGATCAGGATGCCATCTGGCAGATTGCTGAATCTGCGCAAGGTTCATTACGTGATGCCTTGTCGTTGACCGATCAGGCGATTGCCTATGGTCAGGGAGCGATTCAGCATCAGGATGTTAAAGACATGCTAGGGCTGATTGACCGTACCATTATTTATGATCTGATTCTGGCGATTCACCAGAATCAGAAAGCGCAAGTCAGTCAGTTATTGCTACAGTTCCGTCAGCAAGCTTTGGATGTGTCACTGGTGCTCGACCAGCTGATTTCAACCCTACATGAACTGGCTTTATTGCAGTATCTGCCAGATCTGAGCCTGAAATACAGTGCTGAGATCAATCGAAAGATCATGCAATTATCCGGTCTGATTTCTGCTCAGGACCTGCAACTGTATTATCAGATTGCCTGTAAGGGTCGTGCCGATTTACAGCTTGCAGTTACGCAGGAACAAGGCTTTGAAATGACGGTGCTACGCTTACTGGCTTTCCGTCCATTACAACCAAGTGAAATTCCGGTGATGCAGGATACTGCACCGCAACAGGCAACAACCCATACAACACGCCTACAGCAACCTGTTCAGACACAACTTCAATCTGAATCAGTAGAAACACAATCATTGGAGGCAGAACCGGTATTTGATGATTTCTCTCTAGACGATGATACGGATGAGGAGATTGATGCCGCATCAGCGTCTGAACCTTCTTCGGATGATTTTTTGGATGAAGACGAGCCCACCAGCATCAATGCACCTGAACCTGTCCAGCCTGTAGTAACTCAAACAGTGATTGAAGAAGTGCGGTCTAGTGATCAAATTGTTTTTGATCCAAATGATGATAAAGGCTTATTTGGTTTTGATGAAATCGAGAGTACGCCAGAAGCACCGGCTACTAGCAACAGTTCGGATGATTTCCTGCTTGAAGATTTTATTCCTGCAGATGCCGTCATTCCTAGTGAGCCAGTACAAGACATCATGTCTGCTGATGAGGAATTTAGTCTTGCTGCACCGGAAATAGAGCTTTCACAGGAAACAACCGATCAGCCTGCTCTTGAAAATACAGCTCCGGTTCAGCCAGTTGCACAGACAGTTTTGCCGGAAGACATTTCCCAAGACGTAAATACGCAGAATTTGATGCCACAGGATATTTTAAAAATACCTGAGCAAGCCTTAGAAGGCGAGTGGAGCGTAGAAAAATGGGAGTACTGGTTCCGTAACAGCCAGCTTTCTCCGGCCGTACAGGAACTGGCGCAGTATGGCATCATGACTGGTCAGATTAATGGCGAATCCGTTTTCCATATTCCTGAACAGTACCAGCAATTGTTAACCCAGTTGCAACATCATCTGGAAGCAGCTTTGCAACAGCAATGGCCGCAAACTAACTTCCAGGTGAAATTTGAGAATGTGGAACAGTTAACGCCGTATACCATGCAGCATCAGCGTAAGGCACGTGCTTTTAAACGTGCCGAAGAATTGTTACATACTGAACCGGCAGTACGCGATCTGTTACAGCAGTTTGACGGTGAACTGCAAAATATTCAGCTGAAATAGGCTGGATTTTAAGTCACAACAAATCGAGATAAAGCATCCCGCATTTCAACTGGAATCGTGGAGCTTTTTCGTGTCTCACGATCGACAAATACATGGACAAAATTGCCTTGCGCAGCGGCTGTATCTGAGTTGCGTTTAAAAATAGCCAGATCATAGCTGAGCGATGAGCTTCCCATGCTTTCAATGGCTACGCCCACTTCAATAATTTCCGGATAAGACAGTTCCTGATTAAACTGACAGTTGGAGCTGACGACCAGTCCAATCATGGGTGAGTATTTTGGGTCAAAAGCAGCTTCCTGAATCAGCAGGGCATTGGCGGCGGTATCAAAATAACTGTAATAAGTGACATTGTTGACATGGCCATACAGATCATTGTCTGCCCATCGGGTTTGAATGGGCAGGAAAAAAATATAGTGTTCACGCTGTTTGATCGTAGCTTTCATTATTATTAAATCCTCAGCTATTCAGGCTTAGGTAGAAATTGGTCTAGGCATAGATCGCCTGATAAATCTGATAAGCATCCTCCACCTTGAGTTCACGTGGATTATTCTGCAACAGCCTGCTTTGTTGCATCGCATCTTCTGCCATGACCTGCAGCATATGTTCCGGAACATTCAACTCATTTAGTTTTAGAGTCAAACCGCTTTGCATCAGATGATTATTAAAATGATCAATAAACAGATCGGTCAGACCATCATGACAACCTTTACTGCGGGGATCCAGCCAGGTCATTAATTCCGCATAGAGCTGTTTAGCCGCTGGCGCATTAAACTTTAATACTTCAGTTAGAACCAGCGCATTGCTATGCCCGTGTGACAGATGAAAATGTCCACCAAGCGGATAAGCCAGCGCATGTACGGCAGCGACTGGTGCGTTGGCAAAAGCTTGTCCAGCCAGCATGGAACCGACCAGCATATTTTGACGCGCATCTAAATCATGGCCGTCTTGCAGCACACGTTGCAGATTGGCATTCAGTAATCTTAAAGCCTGTTTGGCCAGCATATCCGAATAAGGGTTTTTCTTGTGTTTTGAGGTATAGGCTTCAATGGCATGCACCATGGCATCAATGCCGGTGGCGGCAGTGATCTGTGCCGGAAGATTTTGGGTAAAGGTTGCATCCAGAATGGCAACATCTGCATAGAGAATGGGCGCGACAATGCCAGTTTTGGTCGTTTCACCTGTGGTGACAATCGAAATCGGCGTCACTTCTGAACCTGTTCCAGCCGTGGTCGGTACCAGAATTAAAGCTAAACGCGGTCCGGTAGCATTATCAACGCCATACAGATCTGACAGCGTCTGATGCTGTTCAGGATGCGCCAAAATTGCAATGAGTTTGGCCACATCCATCGAGCTGCCACCACCAAAGCCCAGCACCACATCAATATTTTCCTGTTTTGCAAAAGCCGCCGCTTCAAGCACCACTGTATCGGGAGGATCGGCCTGAACATCCGAATAAATCACGTACTCCAGCCCGACAGCTTCAATAATATCCAGAATCGGCAGATGTAATTGCTGCTTCAGCATGCCGGGATCGGTCACCAGCAGTAGACGTTGATAACGGCCATTTTTTAGGATTTTAAACAATTCCTGAATCGTGCCTAGTCCGGCAATGATATTGGGGACGGTTTGAAACTGAAAACGATTCATGGCGATATCCTTAATATTTTTATTGCAAATACGAGATTATTCTATGGTTGTAAGATAGGAATCAGTATATAAATAACTTAACATAAGAATCCTTAAAATAAAGTAGCTCTGAGGTTGTTTATGTCATCCAGAACGCCATACAAGGTGTTATGTGTTTGTTTGGGGAATATTTGCCGTTCTCCCACGGCAGAAGTGGTACTCAGACATTATTGTGATGAACAGCAACTGAATATCGTGGTCGATTCTGCTGGAACCAGTAATTATCATCCCGGCAAGGCTCCGGATTTGCGTAGCCAAAAGCATGCGCTGAAACGTGGTTACGATCTTTCTGGCTTGCGGGCGCGTCAGCTGACTCCGCATGATTTTATTGATTATGATCTGATTCTGGCGATGGATCTGGAGAATTTATCCAATATCCAAAACATACAGCGTCTGGCAGAAACTCAGTTTGGTCATGTACGTGCTCATGTGGCACTGATGAGTGAGTATGACCAGAGCTATCCAAAACAGGCTTTACCCGATCCCTATTATGGCGAAGCGGATGGCTTTGAGCGGGTGCTTGATCAGTGTGAGTCCAGCAGCCAGGCCTGGATTGAGATTTTTAAACAGAATTTACACAAGGTTTAAGCAATGCAGATTCAAACCCAGGTTCAACTTAAACCTTTTAATACCTTAAATTTAGAAGCAGTTGTTTCATATTACGCTCATATTCAGTCAACCGCTGATCTGATTGCTGCACTGGATTTTGCGGAACAGCAACAACTCAATGTGCTGATCCTGTCAGGCGGCAGCAATATGTTGTTGCCGGAGCAGATTGATGCACTGGTTCTGCATATGGATATTCATGGCATTGAAATGCTGGATGCTGATGATCAGACGCAGCGCTTACGTGTAGGCGGTGGTCAAGGCTGGCATGACTTCGTGCTCTGGACTACAGCACAAGGTCTGTATGGTTTACAAAATCTGGCCCTGATTCCTGGACGTGTCGGTGCTTCGCCAGTACAGAATATTGGCGCTTATGGCGTTGAAGTCGGCGAGTTTATTGATTCCGTCGAGGTCTATGACCGTCAGCTGAAACAGTTTGCTTCGATTCAGGCAGCCGATTGCCAATTTGCCTATCGGCATAGTATTTTTAAAGATGATCCAAATCGTTATGTGATTACCCATGTGACTTTTAGATTACTTAAACAGCCAGATTTGAAACTGAATTACGGTGATCTGAAGACTGCGGTTGGTGATCAACTCACAGCAGAAAACCTGCAACAACAGGTCATCCAGATTCGCCAGAGTAAATTGCCTGATCCGCAAGAATTCCCTAACGTGGGCAGCTTCTTTAAAAATCCTGTGGTTGATCAGGTGGTCTTTGACCAAATTGCTGTATCTTTCCCGAATTTACCCCATTACCAGCAAGCCAATGCGCAAGTTAAACTTGCAGCAGGCTGGTTAATTGATCAGGCTGGCTGGAAAGGCAAACAGTTGGGCCCTGTCGGCATGTTTCATAAACAGGCATTGGTCTTGGTGAATTATGGTCAAGCCTCTCTCACCGATGTACGTAAAACTTATCGTGCGGTACAGCAAGCGGTTTGGGATAAATTCCAGCTGATGCTGGAACCTGAACCTGTATTGTTCGATAAAAATGGTCTGATCCGCTCTCATCAGGAAGAGGAATAACATGAAGAACACCCATTGGATGGTACGTTTTCTACAAATTGTCACTGGACTATTTGTACTATGCGGCTGTCTGCTGGTGTTTATTTATACGCCTTTTTACTCAAAAATCATCGTAAAGGGTTTAAATCGCTTTGCATCAGTAGAACTCAATGAAGTTGCGGCTCAAAGCCAGAAAATGGCTGCACTCAGCGAACATGAAAATCTGGAACCTGGGTCTGACTTGTGGATTGCCCGACAGGCATATTTAAAGGTCATGGAACAGGATATTCAGCAAAATAACTCGGCTAATCTGCTTCTGATTCAGGCGCGTTATAAAGCGCTACAGAAGGTGATTGAAGACTATCAGCGCGAGCAGCAAGATCAAAAATCAGAGCAAAGTCCATCTGCCCAGGTACCGTTATTGCCCTCACAGGAAGATGCAGAACCAGTCGATCCGGCAGCCAATGTCCGGGAATTACTGGAGTGGGATAGGAGTGAAAACAAGGAACGCATTGAGCAATATATGGAGTTTCTGACGACACATCCACTCGAGCAGAGGGAGGCTAGTTCAGTACAGGAAACTAATGGCGAAGAAATCCGGCAGGATTTGGCTTTACTACAAGATCAGCAGCAGGTTAAACCAGCGAATCGCTCTCAGCCTTATGCCATTGTGGTACTGGGTGGTGGGTTAACTCTGGATGAGCAACGCAAAGAAATTGTCGTCAATAATTATACGCGACTACGACTGGAAACCACGCTGGCAGTAGAGAAACATTACCAGTTACCAATTGTCCTGAGTGGGGTCGAAGCACCCTATATGCAGCGCTGGCTGAAAAATCACGGAGTCGATGCAAAATTACTGGAAGATCGCAGTATGAATACCTGTGAAAATACCCGTTTCAGTTCATTATTATTACAAAAGAAAGGTGGAGCACCTACAGTGATTCTGATTACTGATCGTTATCATATGCCGCGTACCCGCCGTTTATTTGCTTTAAATGGTATACAAACTATTCCGGTAGAAGCACCGATGCCAACGCCTTTGACCCGCTGGCGTCCAAGTGCACAAAATTATGATCATAGTCGCCGTGCCAATTATGAAATGTTGGCGACCATGCGCGATGTCTGGTTTGGATCCAGTGACTGTCGGGAGGTGCCATAATGTCTGATATCCCATTTTTAAATCCCGCCGTTCTCAAACAGCTGGATTTACCTATTCCTAGTCGGGACATTACCCCACAGCTTTTGCCACCTTTGAACCTGAATCGTAGTGATCAACCGCCAATTGATTTGCAGTCCTATCGAAAACTTTATGGTTTTGATTTGCTGGACTGCAAACACTGGCAGGGCTATGTGCAGATGCCATTATTCAGGCTGCATGTACAGGTGTTTGAGCCCAATCTGGAAAATACCCGCTTTGACAAGATTCAGGGAACCGCTTTTCTGTTGCATGGTTATCTGGAACATAGTGGTATTTATCAGCCGATTGTAAAAGAGCTGCTGGAGCAGGGTTTTAGTGTGTTGACCTATGATCTGCCTGGACATGGTCTGAGTGATGGTTCATCTGCCAGCATTCAGAATTTTGATCACTATCAGCAGGTTTTGCATGCAGTACAACGTTATGTACAGCACGCCTCCCAATTACCTAAACCTTGGGTGGGGATCGGACAAAGTACCGGCGGTGCGATCTGGATGCATCATTTACTGGAATTTGCACAGCGTCGCGAAAATCCTTTTGTGGAACGGGTTCTGCTGTTATCACCATTGATTCGACCTGCCAAAACTGCTTGGTGGCATAATTCGGTGGGGCTGGGCATTATTAGCCGCATCAAACGTGAAGTTCCCCGACATTTCAGACGCAATAATCATAATCCGGAATTTCTGCGTTTTATCCGGCTTAAAGATCCATTACAACCGCGGATGATGGGCATGGACTGGATTCTGGCGATGTCGCGCTGGATGCTGGAAATGGAAGCGCGACCTGCTTGCCGTATTCCGGTCTGGCTGGCGCAGGGTGCGCAAGATCAGACTGTGGACTGGCGCTATAATATTGAATTCATCCGGCGTAAATTCCGGCTCCAGACCTTATTGATGCTGGAAGAAGGTTCACATCAGTTAATCAATGAGCGTGCAGACATTCGTGCTGCATTAACAGGCTTGATTCCGGCCTTTCTACATGCCCCTGGCAGTAAAACTTATTATTAATTTATTGTTAATAGAGTGAAGATTAAACATTCAAGTAAAAAAAAGGCGTTTTTTAGAACGCCTTTTTATTTCTAACTTTGTTGATTTAAAATTGTTCTAATTTGGCCAAATTCCACATCCGGAAGTAGAAGTTTTCATCATCCTTATTTTCACAAGACAATAATTCTCCCTCTTTCAACCAAAAATGAATCTGTGCAAAGTTTTTTATTTCGTGACTATTCACACGTTGCGCCAGATGATGCGCCTTAATGGCTGAAGGGTGTTTTAAACCTGCGGAAGCGATCAGTTCAGACAGGGCATGCAAGGTGTTTTTATGAAAATGAAAGACGCGTTCTGCCTTGGTTGGTACATGTAGTGCTTTTTGGCGATCTTTGTCCTGGGTGGTGACTCCAACCGGACATTGATTGGTGTGACAGCTTTGTGCCTGAATACAGCCCACTGCAAACATAAAACCACGGGCGGAATTCACCCAATCCGCACCAATGGCAAGCGTGCTGGCAATGTCGAATGCACTAATAACTTTACCACTTGCACCAATTTTGATCTTATCTCTCAATCCTGCACCAACAAGGGTATTATGTACAAACAGTAAACCTTCTCTTAATGGTGCACCGACATAGTCAATTAGCTCAATTGGCGCAGCTCCGGTTCCACCTTCAGATCCATCGACCACGATAAAATCCGGGTAAATCTGGGTATGTAACATGGCTTTTACGATACTCATAAATTGCCAAGGCTGACCCAGACACAGCTTAAAACCGACTGGTTTTCCATTGGAAAGTTCACGTAATTGTTGAATGAAATTCATCATTTCAATTGGGGTGCTAAATGCCGGATGGCTAGAAGGTGAAACGCAATCATGATCACGGCTGATGCCCCGGATTTGTGCGATTTCTTCCGATATTTTACTTTTAGGTAAAATTCCACCATGTCCGGGCTTTGCGCCTTGCGAAAGCTTGATTTCAATCATCTTGACTTGGGGTAACTTGGCCTGAGCAGCAAAACGTTCCGGGTCGAACTGTCCGTCTAAAGTACGGCAGCCAAAATATCCACTGCCAATTTCCCAGACCAGATCACCACCATATTCCAGGTGATAGGGACTGATACTGCCTTCGCCTGTATCATGAAAAAAATCACCTTTTTGAGCACCGAGATTAAGTGCACGTATCGCATTGGCACTCATGCTGCCAAAGCTCATGGCTGAAATATTTAAAATAGACGCTGAAAATGGCTGTGTACATTGCTCATTCCCAATCAGGATACGAAAAGTCTGCGGATCGGCAACTTTACAGGGGGTGATAGAGTGACTGACAAAGCGGTAATTATCTTCATAAACATTCAGGATCGAACCGAAAGGTTTATCTGAGTTTTCGTTTTTCGCCCGCTGGTACACCAGACTGCGTTGCATGCGGGAAAAAGGCAGTGCATCGCGGTCGGCTTCAATAAAATACTGACGAATCTCTGGACGGAATTCTTCAAAGATAAAGCGGAAATGTCCCATGATTGGGTAATTTTTCAGAATAGAATGCTTATTTTGCAGTACATCATACAAACCCAATAGGCTGAGGAGAATACTCAGAATCCACAGAGTATTCACCAAAGTTTGCGGCATGAAATAATAGATATAACGCGGCGAATAACCAATATGGAATGTGGTAAAAATCACTGCAATCAGAATGCAGGCAAACCAGACCGAATGGCGGGAAAAAAACGTATTAAGCAGTTTATGACGTACTAATTGCGCAGGGTTAGCCATTGTAAAATTAAGTCCCTATTTCTACTTCTACAGGGCTTTATGATGTGCAGAGCCCGTTATCTTATACAAGCAGAGAATTGTTATTCAATTTATAAACTTGCCGAAAACCCTACCAAGTGATGCAATGATTCCATGGCGATTGCTGATAAACATTACTGAAAAATTCCTATAGAAAAAATCTGCATAAGATAGATATTCTCTTTATTTCACAAGATGGAGCGATAATTTTATAGTTGGTTTATCCACTATTATATAGGAGCTTGATCCCATGACCAAAAAGTCCATTCGCTTTAATACTGCTGAACTGGCTTGCTCATGTCTCAGTTATTTTTAAATATCGAACTTTCATCCAACCTGAATCTCAGGGTACCAAAGAGAGGCAGGTGGGCACAGCGACAGATCACCACAATAATTACAAAAATATAAGTATAATTCTCCAGTCCCCAATTTGGGGGCTTTTTTATTTTTAATTTTTATAAAATCTCGATGAAACCCTGGCTAAGGATTCCCCTCATCCCGTTGATTGACTGCATCCGCCACAATACTCGGTTCAATATGTTTAATCTTTTTACCAAAGCTACGCAGCCACCAGACCAGTTGTGAGGTAAATGGCACGGTGGCTGTGATTAATGCCATACCCTTATCTATTTTTTCAATTTTCTGGTCTTTGCTAAGCTGACTTTCTTCCAGATAATGTGCATCTGCTTCCGACATGGTTAATTTAAGCGTGACGTTCTCAGTAGGCTGATTGAAATCCACCCGGAAACCCAGTGCACCAGAATCAATATATTCATCAATGTCAAAATTCACCGGATGCAAGGCACGTGAATTCAGTACTACGGCAGATTTAAAGCGATGCAGGGCAAAAGTCTGGATATCGGACTTGTCATGACGGGTACATACCAAATAGATAATGGAACCTTTTTGCACCAAGGCCAGAGGATTGAGAATATAGGTTTTTTCTTCGCTGTTATGAACACGACCCTGATACACACATTCCAGTTGTTTGTCCTGTAACAGGCCTTCATACACGGCTTGTTGAGCCGCTTTATCAACAACAGGTGGAATCAGTGGCTGGGTAGCTGGAACAATACGCACGCGATTAATCCATTGCCGGACATTGTTCTGGGAGGAAAGACTGCGCCGCGCCAGATCAAACCAGGGATTCATTTCTTCGATCAGGCTTGGTGGCAGCAGGTGTTTTAAATGTTCTTCGACCATCATAAAGGTGACGGCTTGCGAGCTGGTCATATGCGGCAAACTTTGCAGTGGCGCATCTGAGCGCCAACGCCAGCCTTGTGGTGTGGTCTTACTACTTTCAATTGGAAAGCGTTGCGCAATCTGGTTCAGGTCACGCTGAATAGTACGCAGACTGATATCGATACCTTCACGATTCAGGATTTCCTGTAATTCACGTGTTCCCATCCATTTGCCGGTAGAAAGACGCGACAAGATTTGCCATTGGCGATACAGGCTGTTCGAGGTTTCTTTTTCTTGTGCTGACATAGTGTATTTTACTGGCAATAAAAGACGGGATTTGAACTTAGATTAACACAATAAGAAAACTCACATTTTTTCGCAAGTCCTTAAACGCAACAATTGTCCTACAAACTAAAAACAACTTGGCAAGAAATAGCATTGAGTTTAAATGGTATTTCCTAGATTAATGATAGGCGGAATATAGATGCGCTGGCATAGATATTGCTTTGATTAAATTAGAATAGATGATAATACGAGGGTTTGTATGCTTAAAGGAAATCAGGATACAAATGTGATTGAAACGATTGATAAATTTACTTCTCCAAATCTTGGGAAGAATTTTATAGACACTAAAACCCCAACGGTATCTACAACAACCAATCCACAACTTTTATTGCAGCAACTGTCTTCAAAGTTTTTTAATGAAATGCAGGATGAGCATGTGCTGTCCAGTCAGGCTGGCCAAAGACTGGAAGAATGGTTATCTCAACATACTCTTGATGAACTTAATACACTTAATCAGGTAGCAAAAGAACATTTTTTACATCACGGTATTACTTTTACGGTTTATGGGGAGGAAGAAGGCGTAGAGCGAACGATTCCCTTTGATATCATTCCGAGAGTCATTGACCGGAAACAGTGGAATATGGTGGCTTTAGGTTCGGCCCAACGTGTACGTGCACTAAATCTATTTCTGCATGATATTTATCATCAACAGGATATTTTAAGAGCCAATATTATTCCTGAACTGCAGATTTTGACCCATGAGGCCTATCAGCCACACATGTATCAACACAGCTTGAAAGGCGGGATTTATAGCCAGATCAGCGGCATAGATGTGATTCGTGATTCAAAAGGCGAGTTTTATGTTCTGGAAGATAATCTCAGAACGCCATCGGGTGTAGCTTATATGCTGGAATGCCGCAAGATCAGTGAAAAGCTGATGCCGAAAGTATTCGAACAGTCCAAGATTGCTGCAATTGAGCAATATCCACAATTATTAAAAGAAATTTTGATAGAAAATGCCTATGTCGATAAGCCATTTGTTGTGGTACTGACGCCAGGACGTTTCAATAGTGCATACTACGAGCATGCGGTTCTTGCAAGAGAGATGGATGTACCATTGGTAACATCACGTGATCTTTTTGTTGATGACTCGAAGGTTTATGTAAAAACTATACGTGGTCGCCAACGAGTCGATGTTATTTATAGACGTGTCGATGACGCTTTTCTCGATCCATTATGCTTTAAACCGGATAGCACCTTGGGTGTAGCTGGCTTGATGTCAGCTTATTTGCAAAATAATGTCGTGATTGCAAATGCTCCAGGAACTGGTGTGGCAGATGACAAATCAGTTTATCCATATGTCGACAAAATGATTCATTTTTATTTGGGCGAACAGCCAATTCTGAAGAATGTTCCGACTTATCAATGTCGTAATTCACAAGAACTGGACTATGTCATGGCTCATCTGGATCAGTTGGTGGTGAAAGAAGCCCAAGGTTCTGGTGGCTATGGCATGCTCATTGGCCCACAGGCATCTAAACAGCAAATTGAAGATTTTAGGGAGAAAATTTTAGCTGCGCCACATTTATATATTGCGCAGCCAACTTTGGACTTATCGGTTAGTCCGACTTTAACCAATTTTGGTATTGCTGAACGTCATATCGACTTACGCCCCTTTGTACTGAGTTCACCTTATCGTACTGAAATCGTACAGGGTGGCTTGACACGTGTAGCGATGCAACCTGGTTCACTGGTGGTGAATTCATCCCAGGGTGGCGGTATTAAAGATACCTGGGTAGTCGACAATTTACATTCATAAAATTCCAAAGAAGGAAAAATGTCATGGTTTTGCTAAATAGCAATGCAAAACATATTTTTTGGTTAGGGCGCTATTTAGCCCGCACACATTTTTTATGTGCCCGCTTTCCATTTTTAGAAGATGAAGCGGCTTTAACCTATGCACACGCCTTTTGTTTACCTGCTTTCGATGCCAGCTCCTTAAACGAGCTGCTACTCGATCCTACTCAACTGGCATCTTTTAGCCAGCAGTTAGGAATTGCCAAAGATAATATTCAGGAGTTGCGCGGAGTATTGTCGGCATCAGGCTATGCGGAGATGATGAAGCTGATCAAAACTGCAGACAAAAATGCCGGTTATATTTGTGAAGTAGTGAATGAATGTGAAGAGATTCTGGAAGCGGAGTCTTCCGATATCTTTCTGTTTTTTAGTTTAGGCCAGTGTGTAGAACAGCTTGATCATCATTTGCGTCTGGGTGAGGAAACTGGTACTACACTGGGTAAAATTGATTATATCGTCAAAATTTTGGTGGAAATGGGCTGGGGCGATCTGGAACAGTACTGGGAACAGTTGCGTGCAGAGCCAAACCGGATTGAATTCTATCAGTTTAGCGACCATATTCATCAACTGTTTGAGGCAGATGTATGAAATTGATGGTGAATCACCAAACCCATTATATGTACACGGCCGAGGTGAGGAACAGTATTCAGTACATCAAAATGATGCCTTCGAACAATGCGCATCAGCGGGTGCATTCGTGGGATATCAGTGTACCTGGTTATAAACAGATAAGAAAAGATGCATTCCAAAATTTGTGGATGACCTGTAACCAGCGCGAGCCGTACTATTCCTTAACCATTATGGCACAGGGGATTGTCGAGCTGAATCCTGCACATCAGAGTGGGTTGAATGATTCAATCAATCCCAATCTTTTTTTACAGCCGACCGAATCGACCCAGTGTAATGTAGCAATGAAGGATTTTGCACAACGTCATGTCCCTGTATTAAGCCGTCAGCATCTGATTGGGTTGGCACAGGCATTGCTGGAGCATGTACCTTATATTTCCAACAGCACTTCTGTACAAGGCACAGCAATAGATGCCTTTGAGTCCAGACAGGGGGTTTGTCAGGATCATAGCCATATTTTTATTGCCATGTGTAAATATCTGGGTTTACCTGCCCGTTATGTGTCTGGTTATTTATATGCACAAAATGCCTCGCATCTGGCCAGTCACGCTTGGGCCGAGGTGTTTGTAGACCAGACATGGTATTGTTTTGATGTCAGTAATTTGCTGTTCACTCCAAGTTCGCATGTTTATGTGGCAATTGGACGGGATTATTGGGATGTGGCACCGGTACGCGGTGTAAGAGAGATGGGCGGTGTGGAATCCATGCTTTCCAGCGTTCAGGTGCTAGGATGTTAATAAGGACGAACTAATGACGTATTGTTGTGCATTGCGTTTAGAGCAAGGTATGCTATTTATCAGTGATACCCGGACCAATGCCGGAGTAGATCACATCTCTGTATTTCGAAAGCTATACACCTTCGGAGTTCCTGGGGAACGTATGATCGTGATACAGGCATCCGGCAATCTGGCAACCACCCAAGCCGTGATCGGACATATCAAAAATCAGCTTGAACTGAAGCAGGAACCTAATATATTGAGCCTGCATACCATGTTTGATGTCGCGGAACTGGTGGGAAGCATGCTGAAAAAAGTAATTGCCAACGTCACGAGCGATATTTCAGAACAGAGCAATTATTATTGTAATCTGCTGGTGGGTGGACAACTCAAAGACCAGGATATGCAGCTTTATCATGTTTATCCGCAGGGAAATTTTATCTGTGCGACACGAGATACACCATATTTCCAGATTGGCGAAAGCAAATATGGCAAGCCAATCCTGGATCGCGCGCTGACTTATGATATGCCGCTGGATGAAGCCTTGCGCTGTTCCCTGATTTCATTTGCATCTACCTTGCGCTCTAATGTTTCAGTTGGTATGCCACTCGATGTACTGGTCTATAAAAAGGACAGTCTGATGATGCCGAGAGGTAAGCGTATTGCTGAAGATGACGAGTATTTCACGGCAATCAGCCGGCAATGGTCAGAAACCTTGAAAAAAGGACTGGCAGAACTTCCGGTTCCATCTAATGAGTATTTCTTGTAAAAACCTATCGTAGGTCCGGTTTTTCACGTACAGTGTTAACTTCTATGCGTCAGGCATAATAAAAAAAGAGAAGTTAGCACATGTACCAATTTTGTTACGCCAGTAAAAGCACTTCTCCCAAAACTGATTTGCTTGAAGATTTAGCGAATATTTTGAAAGAGGCTCGTGATTTTAATTACCAGCATCAAGTTACAGGTGTACTGTATTTTGCTGATGGTTATTTTTTTCAATGTCTGGAAGGTGAATGTCTTACTTTAAAAAGTCTGCTGGTCGAGAGGCTGAATAAAGATCCTCGCCATCAGGACATTAAACTATTTGAAACCAAGGAAATTGAATATCCGAGTTTCCCGGACTGGTCGATGAAATATATTTCTAAACGCAGTCAAATCCAGCAATTCTGTCAGGACATGGGATTTAATGACTTTAACCCTTTTGCATTTCAGCAAAGTCATGTTGATGCTCTATTGCTGCAATTATGTGTAGAGCAAGGTGAAGAACAAAAGTCAGCCTAAATAAAGCCCAACACTGGTTGGGCTTTTTTGGATCTTTAGATTAAATCAGATTACTTTACGTCGTGCCCGATTGCTGAGTCGGCATAATAGTTCATAACCAATCGTACCATTGGCTGTCGCCACATCATCCACCAGACGGGTTTTCCCCCAAAGTTCGACTTCTGTACCTAATTGCACTTCTAATCCTGTGACATCAATAGCGATCATATCCATCGCTACGCGGCCAATCACGCGAGTTTGCTGACGATTGATTGCGACATAGTTCTGTTTGGGGAAAGCACGAGGATAGCCATCACCATAGCCAATTGAAACAATGGCCAAAGTCATGTTCTGATCTGCGGTGAACGTCGAACCATAACCGACATGGTCACCCGCTTGAATATCATTCAAGGCAATAATTTCAGCTGTAAAGGTCATAACCGGTTTTAAATCCAGGTCATGTACATCACGGTCTGCAAAGGGCGTCGCACCATAGAGCATAATCCCGGGACGGACATAGTCAAAATGCAATTCTGGATATTTATAGATTGCAGCCGAGTTACAGCATGAACCCATGAGTGGTGCACAGTCATTTTTCACTTCAAGGAACTGCTGGATTTGCTGTTCATTCAATGGATGATCGGCATCTGCATTGGCAAAGTGCATGGCAAGTACACAAGTAAAGCCTTCAGCTTTCAACTGATTGATCACGGTTTTAATCACATCAATTTTAAAGCCTAGACGGTTCATGCCGCTGTTCAGTTTGACCCAGACTTTTAGGCCTTTGGCGATATAGGTCTCTTTATGAGCCAGTAACCAGTCGAGTTGGGCCTGATGATGTACCACAACTTCAATATTCTGATCGATTACAAGCTGCATTTCATCGGCTGAAAAAATACCTTCGATGAGCGTGATCGGCTGTAAATAGCCCAATTCACGAATTTCCAAGGCTTCTTGCAGGCAGGCGACACCAAAGGCATCGGTTTCGCTTAAGGCTGCTAAGCAGTCTTTAACTCCGTGTCCATAAGCATTGGCTTTCACCATGCTGACGATTTTCGCGGTTGGGGCAAGTTGTTTGACACGGTTTAAATTATATTGCAGCGCAGCGCTGTCAATATAAACTGTAGCTTGACGCACCCTAAATTACTCCTAGAGGGACGATGGAAATGTGATGACGAGAGCCTGATTACTCTTCATCATCATACTGAGCATAGAACTCAGGCGAGAGATTACTAAAGCGGGTATATTGACCTTCGAATGCCAGACGCACGGTACCAATCGGGCCGTTACGCTGTTTGCCGATAATGATTTCAGCGGTGCCAGCTTCCTTTGATTCTTTGTTATAAACCTCATCACGGTAAATAAACATGATCAAGTCGGCATCCTGCTCGATCGCACCGGATTCACGCAAGTCGGACATCACCGGGCGTTTGTTTGGACGGTTCTCCAGCGATCGGTTGAGCTGCGACAAGGCAATTACGGGACACTGCATTTCCTTTGCCAAGGCTTTTAAGCTTCGGGAAATTTCCGAGATTTCGCCAACACGGTTATCACCCATGCCAGGGACTTTCATCAGCTGCAGGTAATCGACCATGATACAGCCTAGTTTTCCGCCATGCATTTTGGCAATACGACGCGCACGGGCACGTAATTCTGTCGGTGGAAGCGCAGAAGAATCATCGATATACAGATTTTTTTCTTGTAAATGCACAATGGTACTGGTGACTTTTGACCATTCATCACTGTCCATTTTACCAGAACGTAAATGTCCCTGATGCACGCGACCAAATGAAGAAATCAAACGCATGGCGATCGAGTCGGCTGGCATCTCCATTGAATAGACCAGAGCAGGCAGGTTGTTATTGAATAAAACACTTTCGACCAGATTCATGGCAAAGGTGGTTTTACCCATGGATGGACGCGCCGCGACAATAATTAAATCGCCAGATTGCATACCGGAAGTTTTGTTATCCAGTTCTACAAAACCAGTAGTTAAACCGGTAATGCTGCCTTCCATTTGTGACAGTTCATTTAATTTATCAAATACGTCTGCAACCACCGAGTTGATCGGCTTAGGGCCTTGTGCTTTGGCATTGTTATTATGCTGTTCGGCAATCGAGAAAATATTGGTCTCAGCCAGATCCAGAATTTCACTGACGGTACGGCCTTTGGTGTCATAGGCATTTTGTAAAATTTCAGAGCTGACTTTAATCATGCTGCGCAGGGTAGCAAACTCTTTAATTTTCCCAGCATAAGTTTCCAGGTTATAGAAACTCGAGGGTGAATCTGCCATCAGCTGCATCAAATACTCTTCGCCACCAATGGCATCGAGCAGATTCTGTTTGATTAGCCAGTCATGCACTAGAACCGCATCATAAGGTGAGTTTTCTTTAGAGAGCTGTTCAATGGCACGGAAAATATATTTATGTCGGGTAGCATAAAAATCATTTTCGGTCAGTACATCACCGACCTGTTCAAAAGATTCAGCCACAGTCATAAGGGCAGCAAGTACAGCCTGTTCAATTGCTAAATTGTGGGGCGGGGTACGGAACTCCTTGAGATTGCTATTTTCAGTAACAATTTCCGGTTTAGTAATAGGTACCTTTTTGCTGGCATTCGCCTGTGACATATAAATCCCTGATTTTAAATACAATGGTAAAATATCGTCGGAGATGAATAGCGTTTATTCACTACGAGATGAAATGATACGCGCTCTGATCAAAAATGCGAAGTGCAATTTTTTAGAAACACGAATGATAAAATGAATTGGGCGGTATTGACTAGATTATATTTTTTAGAAATAAAAAAGAGCATGCGAAAGCATGCTCTTTTTGAGGCGAGAAATTACTCAGCTACGATAGTAACCAGAACTTCTGCAATAACATCATGGTGCAATTGGATTGCGATGTTAAATTCGCCAGTGTGACGAAGTGCGCCATTTGGAAGACGTACTTCAGCACGGTCTACTTCTAGACCAGCATTTGTCAACGCGTCAGCGATGTCACGAGTACCGATAGAACCGAATAGTTTACCTTCGTCGCCTGCTTTCGCAGTAATAACGATGTTCACTTCGTTCAATTGGTCAGCACGTGCTTGAGCAGCAGCTAAAACATCAGCTTCAGCTTTCTCAAGTTCAGCACGACGAGCTTCAAAAGCAGCAGTATTTGATTCTGTTGCAGCAACTGCCATACCTTGTGGGATAAGGAAGTTACGGCCGTAACCAGCTTTAACTGAAACTTTATCGCCTAGTTTACCTAGGTTTTTAATGCGTTGTAATAAGATAATATCCACAGCTCAACCTCACTTATGATTGTCAGTGTAAGGGATCAAAGACAAGTAGCGAGCTTGTTTGATAGCTAGCGCTAATTGACGTTGGTAACGAGCTTTAGTACCTGTAATACGGCTAGGAACAATCTTGCCGTTTTCAGTGATGTACTGTTTTAAAGTGTCGATATCTTTGTAGTCGATGTACGTAACGTTCTCAGCTGTAAAGCGGCAGAACTTGCGACGACGGTAAAAACGTGCCATGTTATGTTCTCCTTAAGCTTCAGCAGAGTCTTGAGCGTGTTGTGCTTCTTCACGTTGAGCTTTACGCGCACGTTTTTCTTCAGCACTTTTAGCCAATAGTGACTCTTCAGTGATAGCGTTTTCACGACGGATGATAAGGCTACGAATGATTGCGTCGTTATAACGGAATAATTCTTCAAGCTCATCAAGAGTAGTTTGACCACACTCAACATTCATAAGAATGTAGTGAGCTTTGTGGATCTTGTTGATTGGGTAAGCCAATTGACGACGGCCCCAGTCTTCAAGACGGTGGATTTGACCTTCAGCTTCTTTGATGTGAGTTAGGTAGCGTTCTACCATACCAACTACTTGATCGCTTTGATCAGGGTGTACTAAAAGTACGATTTCGTAATGACGCATTGTCAGCTCCTTACGGTTTGGACAGCCCCAATTTAAGTAAATTGAAGCAAGGAGTCACAACCAAAGTTGTGTCGCAGTGTTTGCGAAGGGGAAATTGTAGTGATCTTTAAGGATAATTTCAACCAAATAAGAGATTTTCGCGAAATTATCTCTATAACCAGACCGATTATCAGAACCTTATTTTGGCTTTAACCAAATTTGGACTGGTTAAATTCAGCACATGTATTGTTGCGAAGATCAAGCTGGACTTATCAGGTTAAAAATCTAGAAAAACTGAATAATCGGAGTCTGGAGCCAGAAAGATTGAATTTTACAAGCAATCAGGAAGATCGAGGTTTAGCTTTATAAAAATAAAGCCGAATTTTTGATGCTGCTCTACAACTATTGGAAGCAGAGGATTAAGAGAAATCAAAATAAAAAAGATAGAGACTAACTCTATCCTTTTTAAAAAAACACAATCTGTGTAGATGGCGCAGTGGAGGTAAAACTAAAGATAATACTGATGACAGTAATCAGGATCACAGAGAACAAGAAATATTTCTTTGCCCAAAGTTGATCATTTTCAGCTTTAAATCCAATCACACCCAGATACAGCCAGTATATACACAGTAAATTTAAAACCACTGCATAGAGCCAGTTGGCATAACCAAAGACAAATAACGCATTCATGGTGAGTGTGAATAACACCACATAAACCAGTGATTCAACCTTGGTACGATGAATCGAACGCGCTACAGGCAAGATCGGAATACCTGCATTTTTATAATCATCAAAGCGGTAAATCGCAATCGCCCATGAGTGAGGCATTTGCCATAATGCATAACCTAAAAAGATCAGTAACGCACCTAAATCAAATTGATTGGCTACTGCGGTATAACCAATGACAGGCGGAGCTGCACCAGAAATACTACCTACAACAGTTTGATGAATTGTGGTTCGTTTTGTCCATAGGCTGTAAAAACCGACATATACGACAAAACCAATCACCGCGAATAAGAAAGCGTACGCATTTACCCAGAACCATAAAAGACTAAAACCAACAAGGCCTAATACCAGGGCAAAGCACAGGGCAACAGGTACAGAGATGGCTTTGGTGACGAGAGCACGATTTTTTGTGCGCTGCATTTTTTGGTCGATGTCCTGGTCAATCACGTTGTTGACCACACATCCTGATGCTACGACAAGCGTAGTACCGAGCAAGGTAATAAGCAGGAGAAGGAAATCTACAGAACTTTGAGTGGCTACAAAGTAGCCACCCAAAGTGGTAACAAAGTTACCGAAGAGAATTCCTGGCTTAGTCAGGAATAAATACTTTTTCAGCATGACGACCAGTTTAGATCATCATGTTGTAGTGTAGGTAGTTCATGATCCATACAGAACCTACTAGAAGAATAGCAATGGTTAAGATGGTATACACAAACGCAATTACGTTCCAGCGTTGCTCTGAAGAAGAGTTCATATGCAGGAAATAAATTAACTGCACAAGAATCTGAGCAACCGCAGTAATCGCAATGACGGTAATCAAAGTACCACGGCCAAAACCGCCTGCCATCACCATACCGAATGGAATTACGGTAAGGATGATAGAAAGGATGAAGCCAACAGTATATTGCTTAACGTTACCGTGTGATTCGCCAGCAGCGTTATGATCGTGACTCATTACAGAACTCCCATCAAGTAAACTACGCTGAATACACAGATCCAAACGATGTCAAGGAAGTGCCAGAACAAGCTTAGGCAAGCTAGACGACGCGTGTTTGCAAGAGTCAAACCATATTTCTTGATTTGAACCATAAGCACGATCATCCAGACCAGACCAGAAGTTACGTGAATACCGTGCGTACCTACCAAAGTAAAGAACGCAGATAAGAACGCACTTGTGCTTGGACCGTGACCCGCATGAACTAGGTGGTTGAATTCATATAGTTCCATGCCGATGAAGATAGCACCGAATACCCAAGTAATCGCTAACCAAGTCAGTACTTTTGCAACGTCTTTTTTGTATGCAGCAAGAACTGCAAAACCAAAGGTTACAGAAGAGATCAAGAGGGCGAAGGTTTCAGTAAGAACGAAACCTAAAGAGTCGCCAAACAGGTCTCTCGCACTTGGAGTACCCACAGGGATGTGGCTACTCAAAACAGCGAACGCAATGAAGAGTGTACCGAACAGGACAAGGTCACTCATCAAGTAAGTCCAGAAACCAAAGACAGTGATGTCAGTATCATCGTGATGATGATGCTCATCATGTCCGTGGTTATCGTGATGAAGTACTTCAGCCATTGTCTTAGTCCTTCTTCAAGTGTTTTTCAAGAATCGCATAGCGTTCGTTTTCAATACGCTCAACTTCAGCAGCTGGAACATAGTAATCCACTTTCTTGGTGAAAGAAGACACGATGAAGCTAATGATAGAAGCAAGGAACGTAACAACTACTAACCACCAGATGTGCCAGATTAAACCGAAGCCCATAATAGTGATGAACATCGCGATAACGAAACCAGCAGCACGGTTAGTCGGCATATGCACGTCTTCATACTTCGTCGGTTTTGCGTATGCAACACCATTTTCTTTCTCGATCCAGAAAGTATCAATACCATGGATCTTTGGAAGATGAGCGAAGTTATAGAATGGAGCAGGAGATGATGTCGACCATTCAAGGGTACGACCATCCCATGGATCGCCAGTCAAATCTAGACGTTGCTCACGTTGTAGGAAACCAACCACGATTTGCATGATGAAACATACAATACCAAGCGCAATCAGAACCGCACCAAACATGGCAATGTTTACATACGGATCCCAGTCCGGGTTGTCAAATGTATTCAAACGACGAGTCATACCCATGAAACCAAGGATATAAAGCGGCATGAATGCAAAGTAGAAACCGAAGAACCAGAACCAGAAAGCTGCTTTACCCCAAGTTTCATTCAGTCTCCAACCGAACATTTTCGGCCAGTAGAAGATGATACCTGCGAACATCGCGAATACTACACCACCAATAATTACGTTATGGAAGTGGGCAATCAGGAATAAAGAGTTGTGTACCAGGAAGTCCGCTGGTGGAACCGCCATCAATACACCTGTTAAACCACCGATACCGAAAGTCACAAGGAAGCCAAGTGTCCATAGCATTGGGGTAGTGTAAACAATACGACCCTTGTACATGGTGAACAGCCAAGAGAAGATCTTCACACCTGTAGGAATCGCGATAATCATGGTCATGATACCGAAGAACGCGTTAACGTTGGCACCTGCACCCATGGTAAAGAAGTGGTGAACCCATACAACGAATGACAATACTGTGATTGCTACTGTTGCATACACCATTGATTTGTAACCGAACAATGCTTTGCGCGAGAAAGTCGCAACAACTTCTGAGTAAATACCAAATGCTGGTAATACCAAGATATAAACTTCCGGGTGACCCCAAGTCCAAATCAGGTTTACATACAACATTGGACTACCACCCATGTCGTTGGTAAAGAAGTGGAAACCGAAGTAACGGTCAAGCGTTAACATTGCGATTGTTGCAGTCAACACTGGGAAAGCCGCAATAATCAATACTGCTGTACATAAAGATGTCCAGGTAAAGATTGGCATTTCCATAAGCTTCATGCCAGGCGCACGCATTTTGATGATGGTAACAAAGAAGTTAACACCCGTTAATAGCGTACCTAGACCTGAAATTTGCAGTGCCCAGATATAGTAGTCCATACCCACGCCTGGAGAATATTCGATACCAGACAGTGGAGGGTATGCCATCCAGCCTGTTGCAGCGAACTCACCTAACGCAAGTGATACCATCATCAGACCCGCAGCACCGGCGAATAACCAGAAGCTCAGAGAGTTCAATAATGGGAATGCAACGTCACGTGCACCGATTTGAAGCGGTACAGAGATGTTCATTAAACCAACTACAAGACCCATTGCCACGAAGAAGATCATGATCACGCCATGGGCGGTAAAGATCTGGTCGTAATGCTCAGGGTGTAAATAACCTTCGCCGCCACCTTTTGCAAGGAACTGCTGAAGACGCATCATGATCGCATCGGCGAAACCACGCACCAGCATGATCACAGATACGAAGATATACATGATACCAATTTTTTTATGGTCTACAGATGTGAACCATTCGTTCCACAGGTAGCCCCATTTTTTGAAGTAGGTAATACCGGCAACAACTACGATACCACCCAAGATCATCATTGCAACAGTTGCCAGTACGATTGGATCGTAAGGAATTGCATCCGGACCTAACTTACCTAAGAAGCTCATGTCTTATTCTCCTTGAGAAGCAGTCGCATGTTCACCAGCTACATGAGCTTCAGAAGCAGACGCTTCATGAGCAACAGCATCAGTTGCTGCAGCTTCTACAGGAGCTGAATGGTCAGCACCGTGGTAGTTACTCATATACTTGTGAATCACAGATTCAAACAAACCTTGCTCTACAGAAGAGTAGTAAGTCACAGGGTGTGGCTTAGTAGGGTAAGGCTTCATTGCTTCGGCAGCAGCCTTCTCTTCAGGAGTCTTAGCTCTTGCAATAATCGCTTCGATCTGGTGAACACCACGGTTACCGTCACGTAAGCTTGCAAATTCAGCTTGGTCTAGAACAGTTTTTTGTACTGCATTAGGGTTAACTGAAGTACCGTTTCCTGCCTGAATAGCAGAAACCCATTCGGCAAACTGGGCATCAGTCACAGAATGTGCACGGAAGCGCATTTGTGAGAAGCCGTAACCTGAATAGTTTGAAGAGAAACCACGGTAGCCTTCAGCTGGGCTAGTTTCATCAGCTAATAGGTTGAGGTGAGTTTGCATACCTGCCATTGCATAAATCTGACCACTTAACGCCGGGATGAAGAATGAGTTCATCGTGAAGTTAGAGGTTAAACGAAGGCTTACCGGAGTTTTCTCTGGGAAACGCATTTCGTTGATTGTTGCAATACCTTGCTCAGGGTAGATGAAGATCCATTTAAATTGTTCAGCAATAACTTGAACAGTTAAAGGTGCTTTATCTGCTTCAATTGGACGGTATGGGTCATACTTGTGGGAACCCCACCAAGTTAACCAAGCTAAAATACCAATAATAATGACAGGGATACCCCATACTACAATTTCAATCGCAGTAGAGTGTGCCCATGTAGGTTTATAGTCTGCGTCTTTATTCGATGCACGATATTTCCAACCGAACCATAATGCCATGATGATTGATGGAATAACCACCAATAGCATTAAGTAAATCGCAGTCATCATCAGGTTACTTTGACCTGCTGCAACTGGACCTTTAGAGTTCAGAAGTACCATATCACCACCACACCCAGTCAAGAGTGCAGTCATCGCAGATAAAGACAATACAGCTAAAATCGTTTGTCTCATTTTACAACCTCGGTGAAGAGTCCCATTCCCTAATTTAATATGGGATAGCGATTAAAGTGCACATGACTAAAAAAGGCTGATTTTTTAAAAAACATCCTTTTAATCACAATACACCGCTACGTTGTAGGGCATTATGCCTGAGATTAACGAACTAAGCTATATGTAAAGGTGCTTTAAATGCCTGTAATAAAAACCGATTTTGGTAGGATGATTTGGGTAATATTTATAGGAATTTTATTTCAATTTCAAAGTTATGTAAGAAAAAACGGGATGAAGATTATCCCGTTTTTATTTGCTGCTAAATTATTGTTTTACTACTTGAGTTTTGGCCAGTTTGTCATGCAGGGTCTGACGTTTTTTACCCAGTCCGAATGCCCAGTCTATAATTAAGCTGAGAGGCATAAACATGATATTGAAGAAAATGAACAACACACTGCGGATAGTAAAAGCGCGTAACAAGCTGGTTTTTTCGCCAGAATCAGCATCTACAATTTTGATTTTCGTGAGTTTTTTACCAATACTTTGACCTGATTTTGCAATCAGAAATGCCTGAATAGCCAGCATAATCAGTAAATAGACTGCTGTGGCAAGCCAGGCCTGTTGAGAAAACATCTCAAACATTTGAGTCTGTAATTGCTGGGCCATTGCCGGATCTGCATCGCTGCTCAGCACCACGTTCATGAATTCTTGGTTCAATTCTGCGAACCGTGCTTCCTGTTCAGGAGTGAAAAATGCAGTCAGGATAAAAGTCGCAGGCAACCACAATAGCAGGTCTACAATTTTAGCCAAGATACGACTGGGAATACTGGCCAGTTCATTTTTTCTTGCAGAGACTCGAGGCTGCTGGCCATAAGAGGTTTTTTCGGTTTGATTTTTCTGAAATACAGGCGTTTCAGGAGTTGGTGCTGGAGCGATATAGCCTTCAGGTTGATATACTGATTTTCCTTGGGTAAGTTCACCTAAGGCTTTCCATTCTGTCATGCCTTGATGCCAGGCTAAATCTGTCAGCATGACTTGTTGATTCGCCAGCATCTGATTCAATTGCTCGAGCGTATATGGACCAGCTTGTTGATTGTTTCGTGCCAAGTAAATCTGCATATAAACTGAATCTCAATATTTAAATGTGAACTGATAAATAGGTTTAATCAAGATTGTAGTGAATTCTGTTTTGAAAACAAACACTCTCTCATCGTAAGATATAGATTAATTGAGGATTTTCAATCATATTTCTCATTAAAATGCATCCTACACATAAACTGAAAACTTCTGTGTTCTAAAAAGATACATGTCTGGACGTCAGGTAGACATTTATTATTGCTAGTTTGGTATGACTTTACTGTTGGTATTTGTTTGTCATTACAGTAGGGGTATGTTTAGAAATTTAATTTAATTATTTCAGGTAATTCAATTGCTTAAATTTTGAATATTTTCAGTCCATTGATTTGAACTAGTAAATGATGGTGAGCTTATAAAAAAGACCCTATTAAAGGGTCTTTTTTATATTCAAAATGAATTTATGCTTTTTTTACTTTTTCTTCAGCAAGGAAGAACCAGGTATCCAATACTGAGTCTGGGTTAAGCGACACAGATTCAATTCCTTGTTCCATCAGCCATTGTGCAAGATCTGGATGGTCAGAAGGGCCTTGACCACAGATACCGACATATTTGCCTGCTTTACGACATGCATGGATTGCCATAGACAGAAGTACTTTAACTGCAGGATCACGTTCATCAAACAGGTGAGATACAATACCAGAGTCACGGTCCAGACCAAGAGTTAACTGAGTCAAGTCGTTTGAACCGATAGAGAAACCATCGAAGTGTTCAAGGAACTGTTCAGCTAACAAGGCATTAGTTGGAAGTTCACACATCATGATCACTTTCAGGCCATTCTCGCCACGTTTCAAGCCATTTAAAGCAAGAAGTTCAATCACGCGTTTTGCTTCAGCTACAGTACGAACGAACGGAATCATGATCTGTACGTTGGTTAAGCCCATTTCATCACGAACTTTCTTCAATGCACGGCATTCCAGCTCGAAGCAGTCACGGAAGTTGTCAGAGACATAACGGCTTGCACCACGGAAGCCCAGCATCGGGTTTTCTTCCTCTGGTTCGTATAACTTACCACCGATCAAATTCGCATATTCGTTTGACTTGAAGTCAGACATACGCACGATCACTGGCTTGTCTGCGAATGCAGCAGCAAGAGTAGAAATACCTTCAACCAGTTTTTCTACGTAAAATTCGATTGGAGATGCATAACCCGCAGTACGTGCCATGACTGCTGCACGTGTTTCACGTGGCAGGCTGTCGATGTTCAGTAATGCTTTAGGGTGTACGCCGATCATACGGTTGATGATGAACTCTAGACGTGCAAGACCAATACCTTCGTTTGGAATTTGAGCAAAGTCGAATGCACGATCCGGGTTACCCACGTTCATCATGACTTTGAACGGTAATGCTGGCATTGATTCGATCGAGTTGGTTTGAATTTCGAAATCAAGTGCACCTTCGTAGATGAAGCCGGTATCGCCTTCAGCACAAGATACAGTGACTTCTTGACCGTCAACCAGTACTTCAGTGGCATTACCACAACCTACAATTGCAGGAACACCTAATTCACGTGCAATGATTGCAGCGTGACAAGTACGACCACCACGGTTGGTGATAATCGCAGCAGCACGTTTCATTACTGGTTCCCAGTCCGGGTCAGTCATGTCAGATACAAGTACATCACCGTCTTGTACTTTGTCCATTTCTTTAATCGACGTCACGATGCGGACTTTACCAGAACCGATACGTTGACCAATTGAACGGCCTTCACAAATTACAGTGCCACGTTGTTTCAACAGGTAGCGTTCCATGGTGCCGACATTTTCACGACTTTTTACTGTTTCAGGACGTGCCTGAACGATATAAATTTTACCGTCATCACCGTCTTTTGCCCATTCGATGTCCATTGGAGAACCGTAATGGTTTTCAATGATCAACGCTTGTTTAGCCAGTTCTTGTAGCTCGTGATCATTCAATGCAAATTGCTGACGATCTGCTTTTTCTACGTCAACTACAACCACTGATTTACCCGCAGAGGCTTCTTCACCATAAATCATTTTCTGATGCTTAGAGCCCAAGTTGCGACGAAGGATCGCGTGTCGACCTGCATTTAAAAGTGGTTTAGAAATATAGAATTCATCCGGGTTAACTGCACCCTGAACAACCATTTCACCCAAACCATAAGAAGCGGTAATGAATACTGCATCACGGAAGCCTGATTCAGTATCTAGTGTGAACATTACACCAGCAGCGCCGGTTTCTGAGCGAACCATGCGTTGTACACCAGCGGACAAAGCCACTACATCATGGGCAAAGTTTTGGTGTACACGGTAAGAGATTGCGCGATCGTTGTATAAAGATGCAAACACTTCTTTGATTGCGATCAGAACGTTATCGATACCACGAATGTTCAGGAAAGTTTCTTGCTGGCCGGCAAAAGAAGCATCCGGCAAATCTTCTGCAGTTGCAGAAGAACGAACGGCAACCGCGATGTCAGGGTTGCCGTTAGAAAGTTCTGCAAATGCTGTACGAACTTCTTGTTCTAATGCAGGTGTAAGTGGAGTATCCACAATCCATTGACGAATTTTTGCGCCAGTTTCAGCGAGTGCATTCACGTCATCAACATTGAGTGCAGCAAGCTCTGCATTGATTTTAGCGTTTAGGCCACTTTGCTCGAGAAATTCACGGTAGGCATCGGCAGTCGTTGCGAAACCACCTGGCACAGATACACCAGCATTTGATAAATGGCTGATCATTTCGCCTAGTGATGAGTTTTTCCCACCAACCAGCTCAACGTCGTGCTTCCCTAATTTTTCCAGACCAATTACGCGCGCTTCCAAAGTTGTTACTCCACTTTTGCAGTATTAATCACTATCTTGGCATGAGAGTATAGCAAATCATCTAGGTTTTTGATTTTACTAAGCGACAGTCATGTAAGATCGGTTTACTATAAAGATTATATAGCACTAAGACAAATGTTGGAGGAGAATTTTAATGTCGGAAGGTAAACAAATTCAGCGTAGTGTTTTCTTTATTTCAGATGGTACTGCCATCACCGCTGAAACGCTTGGCCACTCGCTGTTAGCGCAGTTTCCACACGTAAAATTTGACATTCATATTATCCCTTACATTAGCTCTGAAGAAGCCGCTACAAGTGTGGTGGCAGAGATCAATGCAAGAGCTCAAATAGACGGTGAAAAACCTCTGGTATTTGATACTTTGGTTGATCCTTATGTTCGCGATATTATTAATACAGCAAATGCGGTAAATCTTGATGTATTTGAAGGGCTTATTAGTAAATTGGCTGATGAGTTAGGCACGATTCCTACGACTTTAGTCGGACAGACCCACGCAGTGACGGACTCCGAATCCTATAAAGCCCGTATTGATGCTGTCCATTTTGCTTTGGATAATGATGATGGCGCACGTACCCGTCATTATGATAAAGCCGACCTGATTCTAATTGGTGTGTCACGTTCCGGTAAAACACCAACTTCTATTTATCTGTCTTTGCAGTTCGGTATTCGTGTAGCAAACTATCCGCTGACAGAAGAAGATCTGGATGATAACCGTCTGCCAGCAGTGCTAAGACCCCATAAAAACAAGCTTTTTGGTCTGATGATTGATGCAGAACGTCTGGTTGCCATCCGCACTGAACGTAAGGCGAACAGTCGTTATGCCAGCTTTAGCCAGTGTCAGATGGAACTGCGTGCGATCGAAGGCATCTATATTTCAGAAGGAATCAAATACCTGAATGTCTCTGAAATGTCGATTGAGGAGATTTCTACCCGTATCCTGCAAATGACTGGTCTTAAACGTCGTATCGGTTAAGAAAAGTGCAGAGCCAAGCTAGAACTTGGCTCTGATTTATAGATAAAAAATTAATAAAAGAGCCAGATTCATAGAAATAAAATATCAATATTATAAACAAATAAAATACTGAATATTTTTTTAAAAAATACATTCCACTATTTTATAATCAACTTGTTTAGATACTCACCAAAAAATTCAATTTTATAGACCTTGCATTTTTTAGATACAGCTTATAATTTCAGTTTACTGGCCTATCCATTGATCAGTTTTATACTGAAAACGTATACACAATCAGTTCGACCTGATGCTGAGCGCCATTAATACAATAAATGCTATCTTTAGAAATTTTTGAAATGGGCCAGGTAATCAGCTGGCAATTTTCACGTTGCAAGGCAGTATAGTAATGATCAGATTTTAAATAAACTTTAGATACTTCGGCGAGATTTGGCATAAGTTGACGTCTTAACCATAAATTCTGGACCTGATTTTCCAGATAGCGTAAGGACAAAATACTTTTGATCCGGCTATTAAACAGGCGGCGATTTTTGATAATCAAAGGATGATTCAGTAGTCGTTGCAGACCATGCTCTGTACCGGGAAGCACGAATTGCGGATTAATCTGAAAAACTTTCACTGATCGGGCGTGCTGGCTAATGTGATTGAGATGACTCACGGTAAACTGATCCGTGCCAATAATCGCAATATCTTTCCCAGCGCAGTCTAATTCAGCAAGCTGGGAAGAGGGCACTTTAAAGCCAGCAAAATGCTGAAAATTTTCGGGACGATTCTCGAATATGCCCATATGTACATCCTGCTTGGTAGACATTGTTTTTCCTTGAAATTTTTTAATAATTGATTTTATTTGCTTTTCTATAGATATTAACAAAAGCCCCAGAGCAGTAAAGTTTAAAATTTAACTTAGACAGTCATTCTATTTTCTATAGTTGTTTTTAGTGCAAAAGAGCAAGTCCAGAGAAACATATCGATTAAAAAAGATAACACGTGAATTTGTGTGGCTGGCCATACAGATCAATGTATAGATTAAAAACAATACCCATTCCGAAGAATGGGTATTGTAGATGACAATAACACAAACTAGAAAAAGTCAGCATTATCAAAGAAATTCCCTTTCCTTATAGGAAAGGCTAGGAAGAGGTTGTGTATAAAAATTTCTTCTCCCCCTTGCGTAGCATGCTCCTCCTTAGAGGAGAAGGAAATTTAAATACCCATTTAAATATTAATAAAAAATCATTTTTTGACTTAGAGATGAGATCTATTGCCCGTTCTTGATTTGCATCAGTAATTCAAAGTTATGCAGACGTTTCTCTGTATCATAAATATCACAGGTGAAAATAAACTCATCCACATCATATTTTGCCAGAAGTGTTTCCAGCCCCGCTTTAACAGTTTCTTTAGAACCCACTTGTGCCATGGCAAAGAAATTATCGACAGACATTTTTTCTGGTGGTGACCAAAGCCCTTCCATTGAGCCAATCGGAGCTTTCAGTTTGAGGCTCTGACCGCGAATCAGGGAAAGCACTCGTTGGTAAGCACTCGTTGCCAGATATTCTGCTTCTTCCTCGGTATCTGCGACACAGGTCGGTACGCCCATGGAAACATAGGGGCGATCCAGATATTCAGAGGGTTGGAAATTGTCACGATACAGCTGAATCGCCTGACCCAGCATACGTGGAGCAAAATGCGAAGCAAATGAATAAGGCAGACCAAGTTTCGCTGCGAGCTGGGCACTAAACAGGCTGGAGCCTAATAACCACACTGGAACATGGGTGCTTTGACCCGGTGTTGCCACGATACGTTGTCCAGGAATTGGATCTTTAAAATACTGCAGAATTTCCAGTACATCTTGTGGAAACTGGTCTTCGGTTTCCTGACGGCCACGACGTAGGGCACGCATGGTCATTTGATCGGTGCCTGGAGCACGGCCCAGACCCAGTTCAATACGATCCGGATAGAGCGTTGCCAATGTGCCGAACTGTTCAGCCACGACCAACGGGGCATGGTTGGGTAACATAATTCCGCCAGAACCTAAAGTTAAGGTTTTGGTATTTGCCAGTAAATAGCCTAAGAGAACTGCGGTTGCTGAGCTGGCGATGCCATCCATATTATGATGTTCTGCCAGCCACATCCGGCGATAACCCAATTTTTCTGCTGTTTGGGCAAGTTCGAGTGCATGGTTTAGCGCAAATTGAATGCTCTTGTCGTCACGAACAGGAACCAGTTCGAGGATAGAGAACTGGGTATCGTTAAGTGTACGCATAGTATTACTCTTAAATAGACATCTTTAAAAGCATACGACTTTAGATTGTATTTGTATATCGAAGAAAATCGATATAAGTGTAAACTAAATTATAAAGATAAAAAAATAAGCATCCGAAGATGCTTATAAAGGAGGAAAGGATAAAAGATGAAGTCTTAACGACGACGGTTATTGTAGCGATAATCGTTGTAACGGTAATTGCGAGAAGAGTTATAGCGACGTTCGCTACGATCATCATAACGACGGTCTTCGCTAACTTTTTTACCTAAAGCTGAGCCGCCTGCTGAACCCAGTGCTGCACCGATATAACCACCATTGCTGCCAGCCATATTTCGACCTACTGCATAACCTGCACCGCCACCTAAAGCACCACCGATAATCGCACCATTACGGTCACGTTTATTTGCTGCCACTGCGGCACCTGCACCACCACCAATCGCTGAACCGATTGTTGCGCCAGTGGTACCGCCCATTTTATTACCGACTGCGGCACCCACAACGCCCCCCAAAGCAGAAGCTAAAGCTGTATTGGTTGTATTGCCTGCATTGGCAGCTGTCATACCCATGGCTGAGGTTGCTACGACAGCAATCATTAGAGATTTATAGTTCATGAGGACACCTTTTATATATCTAGCTGTATTTTGTTGATAAAATCAATTTAATCTAGCAAGCGCCAAACAGCATGGAGGCAGTGTTGGCGAATTGTGATTTTTATCTCCTTAATTTATTCATGATGTTGGCAAGATAAGTTGATGCTTTACATGAATTTGGAGGGAATAAAAGAGCAATAAAAAAGCACCCGAAGGTGCCTCTTGTGTTAAATGTAGCCGCTGGCCTAAAATGCCTGAATTCAAATTAACGGTAACGTTTTTTCCAGTGTTTAGAGCGTTTTTCAGCAGTTTTATCCTTGGAAATCTTGTTACCTAATGCAGCACCACCCGCAGCGCCCAATGCTGATCCAATATAGCCACCGTTAGAGCCGCCCATATTTTTACCTACTGTATATCCTGCACCGCCACCTAGAGCGCCACCAATTGCAGATTCAGTCCGGTTTTTCTTGCTGCTTGCAACCGCTGCACCACCAGCACCACCTAAAGCAGCACCCAAGGTTGCACCAGTATTGCCACCCATATTTTTACCTAAAGCTGTACCCGCAACACTACCCAAAGCACTTGCTGCTGCAACGCGTGCTGTACTGTCGGCATATGCGTTTACAGTCATCATTGAACCAGCAGCTAAAACTGTACTCATTAAAAGTGCATTAAGCTTCATGTCATTACTCCGTGTCCATTTATGGGACTGTAGTTATTTCGATGCAGAAAATGTAACAAATCATGCTGCAAACAATATGAAGATCTTTCTTCATAATTACTGGATTTATTTGGAAAATTGTAAAATCGGCAGTAAATAAGCATAAGATCGATTACTAAAAAGGCAGTTTTACTATTTTTAATCATATTTATTAACAAAGGCAGTTTTACTATTTTTAATCATATTTATTAACAAAGGCATTAGAACGAGAACAATAGCAAGCTGGACTTACTCAATAATGATGTTCATTAGAGGCCAGAGTCGTTAAACTAGGCGCAATTTTTTGATTTCGCTGTGCTAAATGAATATTTAGCTGCAGCCATATGTTTGAGATTTTTTAGAAAATGAAAGAATCGTTACGTTTACGATTAGACCAGCTCTCTGACCGCCATGAAGAACTGACCGCATTGCTAGCTGATGTAGAAGTCATTTCTGATAACAAGCGCTTCCGTCAATTATCACGTGAGCATAATGACTTAACAGAAATCACCAATGTCTGGACCAAGTACAGACAGGCTGAAGAAGACATCGAAACGGCTCAGGCCATGCTGTCAGACCCGGATTTCAAGGAAATGGCACAGGAAGAAATTAAAGAAAATAAAGCTTTAATTGAATCGCTTGAAGCTGATCTGAATATCCTGATGATTCCGAAAGATCCGAATGATGCCAACTCGGCGTATTTAGAAATTCGTGCTGGAACAGGCGGTGATGAAGCGGCAATTTTCTCGGGTGACCTGTTCCGTATGTATAGTAAATATGCTGAGTCTCAAGGCTGGAAACTTGAAATCCTGTCCGAAAATGAAGGCGAGCATGGCGGTTATAAAGAAGTCATTTGTCTGATTAATGGTGAAGGTGTCTATGGTCGCCTGAAATTCGAAAGTGGTGCGCATCGTGTGCAGCGTGTACCTGCAACCGAATCGCAGGGCCGCGTCCATACTTCTGCATGTACGGTAGCGATTCTTCCGGAAGTGGATGTCGATACTTCGGTTGAAATCAATTCATCTGATTTGCGTATTGATACTTACCGTGCTTCAGGTGCCGGTGGTCAGCATATTAACAAAACTGACTCTGCTGTGCGTATTACCCACATTCCAACCGGTACAGTGGTTGAGTGTCAGGATGAGCGCTCACAGCATAAAAATAAAGCCAAAGCCATGGCTTTACTGGTTTCACGTCTGGAAAATGCCAAACGTGCTGCTGCGGATGCGGCTACTTCTGAAATGCGTCGTGACCTGGTTGGTTCAGGTGACCGGTCCGAACGTATTCGTACCTACAACTATCCACAAGGCCGTATGACCGATCATCGTATTAACTTGACCTTATACAAGCTGGATGCGGTGATGGAAGGTGATCTGACTGAATTGCTGGACAGTCTGCATCGTGAATATCAGGCCGATCAGTTGGCCATGCTTGCACAGCAGAATGGTGGATAATGAATATTTTACAAGCGCTGGCTTTGCGCGGCGAAGCTGAAAGTTACGAACGTCAGGAAAATGCCTGGTTACTGGAACACATCACCAAGATTGATTCATTTGATCTGCTGATGAAAAAGGATCAGGAACTAACGCCGGAACAGGAACAGGCGTATAAAGACGGTCTGGCGCGTATAGCTGCCGGTGAGCCTTTGGCTTATGTCACTGGTTCACAGCCATTCTGGACTTTGGACCTCAAAGTGACCAAAGATACTTTGGTACCACGACCAGATACTGAAGTACTGGTTGAGACTGTGTTGAAATTGGACCTGCCTGAAGATGCCCGTGTGGCAGATTTAGGTACCGGTACAGGTGCAATTGCCTTATCGCTTGCATCCGAGCGTCCAAACTGGTTCGTAACGGCTTCGGATATTTACGCGCCTACGCTTGAGGTAGCGAAGTATAATGCAGAACAGCATGATATTGAGAATGTGGAATTTGTTCTGGGTTCATGGTTAAAGCCATTTGGCCGTCAGTTCTTTGATGCGATTGTATCAAACCCGCCGTATATCGATGCGAATGATGCACATATGTCGAATCTGGCGACTGAGCCGGAACGTGCTCTGGTGGCAGACAAAAAGGGTCTGGCTGATCTGGAGGACGTTATTATTCAAGCCAAGAAGCATTTGACTGTGAATGGTTGGGTGGTGCTTGAGCATGGTTATGATCAGGCAGACGCCGTACAACATCTATTTAAACAGGCGGGCTATAAGCAAGTCCGCACGGTTAAAGATTATGGTGGTAATGATCGTGTGACTTTGGCGAAGTGGCCACATTAATCTGTAATCTATCTTTCTTTATTAAAAAGCGACCGGTATGGTCGCTTTTTTATTCAAGTTTTTATCAATTCCCAGTTGCATCTGAAACCTTAAACATTCTTAATGGCATCACGCCAAGGCAGTATAACTAAAAATAAAAAAAAGCGATGCCAGAGCACCGCTTTCGAGGAATTCTTAAAAAAGAATTACATCGGATAGTCCTGTAGACAGTCATATACTTCGACCTGATCCAGACTGCCGGTTTCCATTGCCAGACAAAGTGCTACAACCTTCAAAGTGTCTGCCAAAGATTCTTCATCTTTCAAGGCAATACCTTGCTGTAACTCGTTGATACGTTCTTCTGGTATTTCAAGGGCTTGAGCCGCTTCTACAGCATCTACCTGATTAAAGAAGTGCAAAATTGCATGTTTAAGTTCTGCATCCGATGCATTTAAAATCCCTTGATTCAACTGTTCTGTGATGAGGTCAGTTGAAGAAAATAAAGCTTTCGAGAAATTTTGAACAAGATTTTGTTCAAATACATCAGTCATCTTTAACATGGAGATACCTTCAACAAGAAAGGAAAATAAAAAATACAGCCAAAAATGGATGTTTTAAATTGATTGAAAAATAACCCATATTAATAGGAAAATAAAAGCTTTTAGGATGACTCTATAGTTCTGTAATTTAAGACTACGACCCTTGAATTATATAACTATTGAATAAATATATGGTTAAATTCATTAATTGAGTTTTAATCGTTTTCACATCTTAATATATATAGATTATTTTGTAATATTTTGCCGGTAAGCCCCCGGACTGACACCAGTCCATTTTTTAAAGGCACGATGAAAGGCGCTGACTTCCTGGAAATTTAACTGATCACTGATATCCTGCAGACTTTGCTCTGTACGGGTTAAGAGCACAATCGCAGTATCACAACGAATTTCATTTTTAAGTTGCTGATAACTCAGGCCTTCATTTTTCAGACGGCGTTGTATGGTGGCTTCAGAGATATTCATTTGCAAAGCAAGTTCATTCAGTTCCAGCCAGTCTGCGGGTGGTACATCTAATAGCTGTTTGCGAATCTGGGTGCTTAAAGCATACGGATTTTTAAAACGGACCAGCAGGTTATGTGGCGTCTGCTGAATAAACTGATACCAAGAAGTCTGATCCTGTTTTACTGGGAGTTGCAAATAGGCAGCATCAAACTGGATATAGTTTTCACTGGCCTGATATTCAATCTGTTCACAAAACCGGACTTTATAGTCAAAATCATTGATTGGCGCGGTGCATTTCAGCTGAATCTGATTGAGTAAAATTCGCTGGCCGCTTAACCAGCATAAGAGAGTATGGATCAGCATTACATAGGTGGCATAACTGAACATGCGTTTGGTCTGTTTCTGGTCATAAATCACGATATAGGCAAAGTTTTCTGCGACCATGAGTGTACTGTGCAGATCATCCAGAATCAGGTTAAAAAACTGCAGGATTTGTTGCAAGGCTTGTTCTAGTGTCTCTGTCTGCAACAGCATTTTGGATAACAGCTTGAAACTGCCACGGCGCATGGGATGGCTATCCATACCAAAAAATTCATCATTCATGCTGTCTGCTAGCGCGGTCCATAGTGCTGCATATTGCGCCACTGAAACCCGAGCCTTAGCTGAGTGCAGAATCTCTAACGGAATACCGGCTTTATTTAAGATAACAGCAATATCGTAATGTTGTGCTTTGGCATTCAATAATGCTTCATGAACCAGATCAATCGAGATGGTTCCCTTGCTATATTCCAAGACAGGTAAATGCATGGCCGGTCAAAAATCCTTTTTTTATTGTCCAAATCCATCAATCAAGATGCAATATTTGGAAATTGTACAGAATAAAATCTCTGTTTACTCTTCTTCATAAGTCGTAACTTTAAAAATATCTAAAGGACATAAACATGAAAATTCAGGGAAAAGTTATAGTGGTTACCGGGGGCGCGTCGGGTCTGGGTGCAGCCACAGCAACCCATCTGGTGGAACAGGGTGCCAAGGTTATTCTGGTAGACATGAACCAGGAACAGGGTGTCGCGCTGCAGGAGCAACTGGGTGAGCAGGCCGAATTTGTACAACTGGATGTCACTGACGAGCAGGCTGTCGAAGCCTTCTTTGCTGAAGTCGAAAGCAATTATGGTCAGCTAAATGGTCTGGTGAACTGTGCCGGGATTGCACCATCTGCCAAAATATTGGGACGAAACGGCATCCATGAATTGGCGATGTTCCAGAAAGTGCTGAATATTAATGTGAGCGGTACTTTTAATATGCTGCGTCATGCGGCGGCTTTAATCGCAAAATATGAGCTGCAATCGGGTGAAGAAGAACGTGGCGTGATTGTGAATACCGCTTCGGTTGCCGCTTATGACGGCCAAATTGGTCAAACTGCTTATGCGGCATCCAAAGGTGCAGTAGTCGCAATGACTTTACCTTTGGCACGTGAACTGGCTCGTGAAGCGATCCGTGTCATGACCATCGCGCCGGGCATCATGGAAACTCCAATGCTGAAAGGCATGCCGCAAAATGTCCAGGATGCTTTAGGACAAATGGTGCCATTTCCACCACGTCTGGCCAAACCACGGGAATTTGCTCAGTTAGTTGGTCATATTTTTGAAAATAGTTATTTGAATGGTGAAGTGATTCGTCTGGATGGTGCAATCCGTATGGCACCAAAATAATTCATTAAATAAAGATACTTTCTCTGATTCATCAAAATGGCAATGACGTGCCAGGGAAAGTTGTATGTTGAATTTGCCGAATACATCCAAAAAAACATCACATTTTGAAAATTAAAAAGTCTGTGCTGATGCTGGATAGAACGAATAAAGAAGGGAAAGGCCCGTGATTTTAAATGACGAACAAAAAATGATTCAGGAAATGATGCGGAATTATTCGCAGCAGAAGCTGAAACCAACCGCTGGTTTGCGCGATAAAACAGCACAATTTCCCACACAGGAGCTCAAAGAACTGGGTGAGCTGGGTGCTTTGGGCATGACTGTTTCCGAGCAATGGGGTGGAGCAGGTCTGGACTATGTTTCGCTGGTACTGGCTCTTGAGGAAATCGCCGCCGGAGATGGAGCGATCTCGACGATTGTCAGCGTGCAGAATTCTTTGCCTTGTGGTATTACCCAGCGCTATGGCACAGAGGAACAAAAACAGAAATATCTGACCAAACTGGCGACAGGTGAATGGCTGGGGTGTTTTTGCCTGACGGAGCCACAAGCTGGGTCGGATGCCAGCGCTCTGGAATGTAAAGCCGAACGTGATGGCGACGAGTGGGTTTTAAATGGCATCAAGCAATTTATCACCACAGGTAAACACGCACAGATTGCACTAGTATTTGCTGTGACCGATAAATCTGCAGGGAAAAAAGGTATTTCATGTTTTCTGGTGCCGACCGATATACCGGGTTATATCGTGTCCAGTCTGGAAGAAAAAATGGGGCAACATTGTTCTGATACCGCGACCATCGTTCTGGATAATTGCCGGATTCCTGCTGCCAACCTGCTGGGGCAGGAAGGCGAAGGATACAAAATTGCCTTGTCTAATCTGGAGTCGGGCCGGATCGGGATTGCAGCACAATCTGTCGGTATGGCACGTGCTGCACTGGATGCCGCGGTAGAGTATGCCAATCAGCGTAAATCCTTTGGGGTGGAACTGGTTCAACATCAGGCTGTGGCATTCCGGCTTGCCGATATGGCCACCCAGATTGAAGCGGCGCGACAACTGGTCTTGCATGCGGCAACGCTCAAAGATGCTGGCCAGCCATGCTTAAAAGAAGCTTCTATGGCCAAGCTGTTTGCTTCGACTATCGCAGAGCGAGTCTGTTCGGATGCGATCCAGATTCATGGTGGCTATGGCTATGTGTCGGATTTTCCGGTTGAACGTATCTATCGTGATGTGCGAGTGAGCCAGATTTATGAAGGTGCATCAGATATTCAACGACTGGTGATTGCGCGTGAAGTATGTCAACGCTGATTTTTAATTTAAAAAAACAGACTTTGAGGGATGTTCAAATCCTGCACTTACATTGATGGATATGGAAATTGCAGGATTCAACTGAATATGATGCTCTAAAGACATACAGTGCGAATAATCGAAAATAAGCCTTATTCAGGTCCTAGCTATAAGGCATGAATGCAGATTTGAAAAATTATGCTGATGGAATCAGCAGGAACAACAAATACAAATGGATAAACTCAGGCAAGCTCGCCTGAAAACTACAATAGGAAAGAGGTTGTCGTCATGAAGACACTAGAGCAGGCATATGCTGATTTTAATTTTGAAAATATGGTTCAGGAACATCTGGTTGGAAGTACAGAGAACATCAATGCTTATACCGAATGCTGTGGTCGCTACCTGGGTCAAAACCGAACTGCATTGATCTGGCAAGGCAAAAATGGGAACGCACAACAATGGACTTTTGAGCAGCTAGCTGAAGCTTCAGGACAACTGGCCCATTACATGACTGTACTGGGGCTGCGAGCAGGCGACTGTATTGCCGGTCTGCTTCCACGTACTCCCGAACTCCTGATTACCATACTGGCGACCTGGCGTATCGGTGCGGTTTATCAGCCTCTATTTACTGCTTTTGAAAGCAAGGCTATTGAACATCGGATCAACTCTGCTCAAACCAAGCTGATTATTACCAATCAGGAGCAGCATTCAAAATTGAATAATCTGAGTATTCCTCATATTTTAACTGTACATCCAACTCCTGATTGTGCTGAAGAAGATGCCGATTTCTGGACTGAAATCAAGCAATATCCAAGCGATTTTGAACCGGTTCAAGGCCGATTCAGTGATATTTTTTTGATGATGTTTACTTCAGGTACCACCGGACTGGCGAAATCAGTGCCTGTTCTTTTAAAGGCTTTACTGGCATTTAAAGGCTATATGCTACACGCTATCGATTTACGTGAGGAGGATTCATTCTGGAATCTGGCCGATCCGGGTTGGGCCTATGGCCTGTATTATGGTATTGCAGGTCCTTTAAGTTTAGGGCATAGCATCATTATGGATGAGCGTGCTTTTAGTGTAGATAATGCAATTGAAATCATTAAAAAATATCAGGTGAATAACCTGACTGGCTCACCAACGGCATTCAGGATGTTTTTTGGCTTTAAAGAAAAATTTGATGCTGAAATCAGAGCATATTTACGTGTAGTCAGCAGTGCAGGTGAGCCGCTCACGCCTGAAGTGATTCAATGGTTCAATCTGGATCTGAACGTCAATATTTACGACCAGTATGGACAGACCGAACTTGGGATGGTGATCGCTAATCATCATGCTCTGGAGCATTATAAAAAAGTTGGTTCGGCTGGATTTGCGATTCCGGGGCATCGTTTTGCAGTATTGAACAAAGAACATCAGGAAGTAGAAAAAGGTGGAATAGGAATACTCGCTATCGATTGTTCAGCTTCTCCATTGATGTGGTTTGAGGGCTATGGCGGAAATAACCGGAAAGCCTTTATTGGTCATTATTATTTAACTGGTGACACAGTCAAACTGAATGAATATGGTGGCATTGATTTTATTGGTCGTGCAGATGATGTCATTACAACTTCGGGTTATCGGGTTGGGCCTTTTGATGTAGAAAGCACCTTGCTGGAATGTGAGGAAGTATTGGAATCCGCCGTCGTGGGTAAGCCAGATCCTGAACGCACTGAAATTGTGAAGGCCTTCGTGGTGCTCAAGTCACAATATACCGCCAATAAAGACTTGATGATCAAGCTGCAAAACTATGTGCGTTCCCGCTTGTCTAAACATGCCTATCCAAAAGAGATTGAATTTGTTAGTGATTTACCCAAAACATCCAGTGGTAAAATTCAGCGCAATCTGCTTAAACAGCAGGAAATTGCTAAAATTCAAGCAATAAAACAGGTCAGTTAATTTTACTAAAGCAAATTTATAAGGTCGCAATCGCGGCCTTTTTATTTTTTAGCCGATTGCTTTTGAGGAGCTGTTTAAAATATTAATCACGCTATTTGAGTCATTACAATGTAATTTTTAATCATTTAAATTCAAAATAATCAAAAATTTAGCCTCTTATAAAAAGAGGCTAAACAGGAGAGAAAAGTTTAAAATTTATAGAGTCACTTTCGTATGTTCTGTATCCGGTTCTTCCGGTTTACCTGTTACATTTCCTTTAAGAACTTTGAGTAAATGGGTCACTTTATTATCTTTCACATTCCAGTATTCAGCACTTACTGCTTTGGCAATCAGAACACGAACGCTTGGGTCGTCTTTGCCCTGAAACCAGTTTTCTGCCCAGGGATTCCATAGCTTCTCAATCAACATGCGGTCTGTACTGATTTCCCCATGTGCACTAATGGATACATAAATATCATCAGATGGCTTGGAAAAAGACAGTCCCAAATGGCGACGGCCTGCATTTACAGCCTGAACAATATCGTTGGTGTCCTTCATAATAAAATAAAGATTCTGATCCTCATTCATCGCCTCAGAGTTAAGCATGGTCATTGGCTGTGAGTGAAGTTCTTGAGTATCGGTTTGATGACTGATCATGGTAAAGCGGACGTCTTTGATCAATTCCCATAATTTTTCACGGTTATTATGTTCTGAATGCTGTTCAGTCATATCATTGCTCCATGGTTCTTAAGATTCAGTTTTTTGTGGCTTTAGGCAGCTTAACCATATTTAAGAACGGATACAGAAGGTCTCACTGAACTTATACATTTTCATACTGAATGGCAGAAAGTGACTACAGAAGCACTAAACAAGCAGGGGGCAGTTACAGGGTGGTAAAGAGTGAGTATATGATAATAAATGAGAGAAAATTATAAGAAATCGCAAGTGAAAATGAAGAAAAGTGAAGGAGTTGAGCACTATAAAAGTTAATTCACTCCCTACAGCAAGTTAACATTCGGCATGTTTAACGTGGCAATATAACTTATTGAGAGAAATGTTTAGCAGATCCTCAGGCACAATGTTGCAATAGTAGAGGAAGCTAAAAATTTTCATACGCTATTCTAAATCAACGTAAGTATCTAAAATTTCTGATAGCTTCTATCAAACAAATGAGAATTTTCCACGAGTTGTGATCTAATTGGTATCATTAAAAAATCCTGTGGCACCACAATATTGGCAACTTGATCGCGAGCATTTAACTGATATGCTATTTGATGCCGTTTCTAAACCATTGATTGGTTTGCTGGTTATACGCAGGGAAGTCAATTTATCTGAAATATATCTATATATTGAAATTTCAGTACCCATACTTCTATGACGATTACTTTTTAAATATTTTCAAAACAGGGAAAGACATTGTCTACATTTAATACGGATACTGTATCTTCAGAATTCGAACTGAGCGATGCAGAAATGCACTTATATGCTCGACAGCTCCTCTTAGAGGGGTGGGATATTGAAGCACAGGAAAAACTGAAATTTTCTAATATCTGTATTGTGGGATGTGGCGGGATTGGTTGTGTCTTAGCAGAACTGCTGGCTCGTGCCGGAGTCGGTAAAATTACCCTGATTGATCCAGATACGATTGAAATGAGTAATCTGCAACGACAACTGGCTTTTACTCCACAGGATTTAGGTTTTTATAAGGCAGAAACACTGGCAAAAAGGCTGGGGCAGATTAATCCGAATGTGCAGATTGACTATATCAATCAGGCCTTAACTGAGAACAATGCAGAAAGTATTATTGGGCAGCAGGATCTGGTGCTGGATGGCTGTGACCAGTTTGAAACACGCTACTTGGTCAATCAGATCTGTGTAAAACTCAATGTACCCTTAATCAGCGCCTCGGCCATTGGCATGCAAGGTCAAATGTTTATGATTGAAGGTGATTCTGCCTGTTATGCCTGCCTCTTCCCGCCAGAGCATCAAGAGGATACTAGTTTACGCTGTGCCGATTCTGGTGTACTCGCAACCACACCCAACGTGATGGCAAGTCTGCAGGCACATCATGCATTGCTATATTTGGGCTTGGGAGTAATGCCACTGAGACAGAAACTTCTGCTTTGGGATGGTCTCAGCTTCAAGCAGCGAATTTTAAGTTTCGAAAAAGATACAGATTGTCCAATCTGTCAGGCAAGATAAACCTGCAATTTTTAATTTTTTTGCTACACTGCATGTAATTAATTTTTCCTAAGACATTATGAAAAACAATATCTGGTTAGATGGAATACGCTCGGTTGCCCGTATGGGTGAAACCGCGGTGGTTGCGGCAAAGGCAGGCATCAAATATGCTACCGAAAAGCCAAGCAACGCCAAACTCATGCGCGAGACTTTTGAATCATTAGGTTCAACTTATATCAAGCTCGGTCAGTTTATTGCCAGTACGCCGTCATTATTTCCACGTGAATATGTAGAAGAATTTCAGGGCTGTCTGGACCAGACGCCGACTTTGCCATTTAGCTATATTCAGGAAGTACTGGCCTCAGAATTTGCTGGCCGTAATCTGGATGAGATTTTTGCCTCAATCGAGGAAACACCACTGGCTTCTGCCTCAATTGCACAGGTACATGCGGCCAAACTGGTATCGGGTGAAGATGTTGTTATTAAGGTGCAAAAGCCGGGTGTGGAAACCATTCTTTATACCGACTTGAATGTCCTGCATTGGGCAACAAAGCTGCTGGAAAAAGCCGTACCAAAAGTGAAATTTGCCTCACTGGCCGATATTGTCGAAGAAATCAAAACCCGGATGGTACGTGAAGTCGACTTTATTGAAGAAGCACAAAATCTGGATGACTTCGTCAATTATCTGAATATTACCAACAACAAGGCGGCCACGGCACCAAAAGTTTATCATCAGTATTCAACTCGTCGTGTCCTGACCATGCAGCGTTTGTATGGTGTGCCACTGACCGATTTTGAAGTGGTGAAAAAGGTCGCAAAAGACCCGTCACAGGTATTAATTACAGCCATGAATACCTGGTTTGGTAGTCTGATGATGTGTAATAGTTTCCATGCTGATCTGCATGCCGGTAATCTGATGCTTCTTGAAGATGGCCGGGTTGGTTTTATTGATTTCGGTATTGTTGGGCAGCTCAAACCTGAAGTGTGGACTGCATGTATGGCCTTTATGGATGCTTTGCAGCATACCAATTATACCTTGATGGCAGAAAACATGCTGAAAATGGGCATGACTGCAGTTGAGATTGACACTAAAGTGCTGGCTGCTGATCTTGAGCGTCTGTTTAGCGGGGTGATGCTTGCCGATCCGCAGGAACTGCTGACCTCAAGTCCTGCAGATCTCAACGATATCATGATGGATATGGTGGCTGTGGGTGAGCGTCATGGCATCCGCTTCCCGCGTGATTTTGCCTTACTGTTCAAACAAATGCTGTATTTCGATCGTTTTATGCGGATTCTTGCGCCATATACAGACATTTATGCAGATCAGCGTTTGCAAATGGTGCAAAGTATGGATCCAAATCTGCTGTTAAAGCATTAATTTAATCTCTCCCGACCTTCTTTTCTTTCGCAAATTTTAAAGCAGGGCTTTAAAAAAGCGCATGGAGGAGTGTCTCATTGCTTGATAAAATATAAGCAATGCAAGTCCCTCTTTAATAAAAAGGGACTTCGGGAAATTAGTGGTAAATATCATCTTATCGAGCAATCCAATGGACGCCATTATTATTGAAGGCTTAAAAGTCGAGACAGTTGTGGGCTGCTTTAACTGGGAGCGCCAGATTATTCAGCCTTTAATGCTGGATTTGACTATTCACACCGATTTAGAACAGGCATCAAACTCAGATGCGCTTGCAGATACGCTAAATTATGCAGAAATTTGTGAGATTTCCAGCAAGGTCATTCAAGAAGCCAAGCCTGAATTGATTGAACATGCAGCAAAGTTGGTGCTAAATGCACTTTTTACTACCTTTACAGCAATTGAATCGATTAATATTACGATCCGTAAGCCTGCCATTATCGCGCAAGCCAATTCTGTAGGAATACGTCTTGAACGCCACCGAAACGATTTTCGCCCTAGCATTAGCGAGTAATTGTCATCCTCAACAACATTTTCAGGCTGCACAGCAACGTATTTCCGAATGGGGGGAAGTTCAGTTTTCTCCTGTTTATATGATTCCTTGCCGTGATGGCATAGGAGCCAATTACTGGAATGCTGCGTGTTTATTGCGAAGTTCGGTGTCCAGTGAAGACATGATTGATCTGCTTAAACAGCTAGAAAAGGCATCTGGGCGAGTGCGTCCATCACATCAGATTACTTTGGATGTTGATTTGATTGCCTGGGGATCAGATCTAACGCATATGCAGTTTAATGAAAAAAAACTGCCTTTGGCTCTGGATGTGAAAGTTCCGATGTTTGATCTCTGGGATGCTGCCATATTTGAATACGGACAACATAGTTTTCCAACAATCAAGCAGTTTATTTAAATCAAATCCCATGATTTTTTTGTTTATGCATTTTATTCAGTATTGATGGATTGCCTGATCAACCAAGATCAGGCTTTTTATGATTCATTTTTTTTTAGATCTAAAGAAAAATTCAGCTAAAATAGCGCGAGTTTGGTTTAGAAATCATTTAATAATGAAAATATTTAAAATTTTAATAAACCCTTATTTTCTGATTCATGAAAGAAGTCTGATTGATTTAAAACTACAGAATTTATTTTAAGCTTTACAAAAACCTTAGAATTATAAAAGTGAATATTTGCTTTCTTACTTTTTCTTGTTATAGAAAATGATCAGCAATACTATGATAATTGCCAACATGGCAAAAATAATTACGGTTTCCATAAATATATCTTTCAGTTCAAGAATGTTGCTTTTAATTTTCTAAATTAAAACCAAAATAGCTTAAAATAAACCCGAGTTTTGTTAGCGTAGCCAGATTTTTATTAACCTTATTCAGCTAACTTAAAATAATAGTCACGCTATCATATTGTGAGCCTGTCAAAACGATAAACAGATGTTTAGGCAACTGACACATTAAATAATGATCCTATCCAGGCACTAAACAACATGGCGATAATTCCCCAGAGCATTACCCGGACTGCACCTTTCCACACGCTGACTCCACCTGCATAACTTGCCAGTGCACCCATCATTCCCAAGCTTAGAACCCCAATTAGTATAACGCCTTTATCCAGATATCGATCTGGCAGAATCATAATCGAGATTAAAGGAAATAATGAGCCTACGGTAAATGCCAGAGCTGAAGAAAATGCCGCAAGAAAGGGTCGGGCAGAGGTATGCGCTGAAATACCAATCTCATCACGGGCATGAGCATCCAAAGCATTATGTTCAGTCAACTGCTCAGCAACCCTTTGTGCCAAACCTGGTTCCAGGCCGCGTTGTATATAAATCGTCTTCAGCTCATTTAGTTCATTATTGGGATGGCGTTGCAGTTCACGCTCTTCCATGAGCAGGTCATTTTTTTCAATATCCTGCTGGGATTTGACTGAAATATATTCACCCGCTGCCATAGAGGCGGCACCAGAAATTAATCCAGCAACACAGGTCACCAGTAAAATTTCCTTGGATGCTCCACTGGCTGCGATACCCACCACCAGACTGGTGACTGAAATAATTCCGTCATTTGCCCCCAGTACAGCTGCACGAAGCCAGCCCGCACGTTCAATATAATGTTTTTCAAGATGGTATGAGTGGCGCATAATGAAGCCTCTTCTTTATTATTATTATGATTATAGTAAATTTATGTTAGGTAGAGACAGAAAGATGAAATCGATCTGAAAATTAACCTGAATGATCAGATCATAGTGCGCTTGGCAAAGCATTTTATCAATCAAAGATCTAACCGATTTGGGACTTAAGGGTTTAATAATTCGAGGGAAAGTAATACTGAGCTGATATGCAAATTATAAAAGTAAATAATAAATAAACTAATAAAATATATCCAAATGATAGCTGGAAAAGCTGGTAAAAAAGAGAATCATCATGAAAGAAAAAAATGAAAATCATAGCTGCTTGGTGTGCGGCAAACGTTTTCCTTTAAAAAATCTTACACCGATGGGAACTGTCAGAAAGGTCATTACCGAAGAAATTGCAAAGGATATTTCTGACTGGACTCCGCAAGATTATATCTGCCAGACAGATCTGACCCGATATCGCATGCAGTATGTGCATTCATTATTAAGTTCGGAAAAGGGTGAATTGACTGATCTTGAGTTTGAAGTGATTCATAGCATGCATGAACATGAGCTGATCACCAAAAATGTAGAAACGGCATTGGAACAAAAATGGACCTTGAGTGAAAGGTTGGCCGATAAAATTGCAACTTTTGGTGGAAGCTGGGTCTTTCTAATCTGTTTTGCAATTTTCCTAGGTCTATGGATTACGATAAATACTGTGGTGATGGTGACTCAGCCTGCAGACCCTTATCCATTTATTCTGTTGAATTTAATCCTGTCCTGTCTTGCAGCGATTCAGGCGCCTATTATTATGATGAGCCAGAATAGACAGGAAGCAAAAGACCGTTTACGTTCACAAAATGATTATCAGATTAATTTAAAAGCCGAACTGGAAATTCAGTATTTACATGAAAAATTAGATCATTTGCTGCTACATCAATGGGAAAGGCTGGCACAAATCCAGGAAATTCAGCTGGACCTACTTTCTGAAATGAACAAAAAAGATTAAAAGAATACTGTAGGAAATCTCTATTATTTTATAGAGCTTAAAAGTAATAAGATCACCACATGCCTTGAGTTAATATTATCTTGCTCAAGATTTGAAACTTATTAAAAAGCCCACAAATGAGTGGGCTAAAAATGAAAATATCTAGTTTAAATAAAATAGCTGGTTTTGGTCATCAGCTTGGAAATGCCTGTCATGGCGATTTTGACAGGAACGGGCAAATCTACACCACCCGCCTTTAAAGCTGTATCCCGATGGTGCAGTTCATCTTCGTTCATTTGTTCCAGAATACGGCGAGAACGTTCATCCTGAGCGGGCAACTGGCTAATATGATGCTGTAAATGCATGCTGACCTGACGTTCTGTTTCAGCCACAAAACCCAGACTGTATTTATCACCTGCGATTCCGGCAATTGCGCCCATACCAAAGGAAAGGCCGTACCAGACCGGATTGAGCAGACTGGTATGGCTATCCAGTTCTTTCAAACGGTCTTCACACCATGCCAGATGATCCTGTTCTTCAATTGCAGCCTGTTCCATTTCACGACGCACATTCGGGAGTTTTGCCGTCATGGCCTGACCATGATACAGCGCCTGTGCACAGACCTCACCACTATGGTTGACCCGCATTAAACCGGCTACATGTCGTGCATCACTGACCGTCAACTGCGTTTCTACCGGTTGGGCCGGGTTTTCACGTTGCGCTGAAGTCGTGCCCGGGACTAGACTGCGTAATGCCTGGTCAAAAGAATGAATCAACTTATCCAGACCTGTATATTGACGCATGAATTAATCCTCCAAGGGTGCTTTCGCGATTTTGATCATTGGTTTTAGGCGGTAAAGTAACCATAAAGTAAACAGGCCACTTAATACTGCAGTAATACAAAAAAGTATTTTAAGATCAAGCTCTAGAACACTTAAAATAATAATAGAAAATATAGCAGAAGATACCATGAAAACGGCATTCAGAATATTATTTGCTGCAACCACACGCGCACGATGTGAGCGTGGAGAATGCGCCTGCATCATGGCATACAGCGGGACAATATAAAAACCACCACTAATACCGAGCAAGGTAATGGCTAGCATCACATGGTAATAACTCCAGCCTTGCTGGAATACTTCTGCCAGACCAATTAGTGCACCTGTATATTCTGGAACAAAAGCCAGGCTTGCAGCCAAATACAGGGCGAAAATTACTAATCCGATTGCACCAAAAGGCACCATCTTGATATTGACCTGACTGCCGCCAATTTTACGGCATAAATATGAACCCAAGCCAATTCCGACAGAGAAAAAGGTTAAGAGCAAACTTGCGACATTTTCAGATGCATGCAGATTCTGTAACGTCAGCTGAGGAATCTGGGTCAGATAGGTTGCACCATAAAACCAGTACCATGAATTGCCCAGTAAAATGGTAAAAACCAATGGTAAGCTTTTGGCATATTTCAAAGTCTGCAAGCTGGTACGAAAAAAGTTCCAGTCTATTTGCAACTCCGGTGCGGAAATGTTTTGCTTCAGAATATAACGGCTTGATATATAACCCATCAGTGCGATGCTGATGATGGTTAAACTGATCCAAATCAGGTTGCCAGCCGAAGCTGCAATAACTGCGCCGCCCAGAATCATACCGAACAGAATTGCCAGAGAAGTTCCAGACTGGAACAGAGCATTGCCGGACATCAGTTCATCCGGTTTCAGGACTTCAGGTAAAATGGCATATTTGATCGGACCAAAGAAAGTCGACTGGGTGCCCATCAGGAACAGGGCAAATAACAGAATCCATAAATTGCCTAGCAGGAAACCGATAGTTCCCAGCAGCATGATGACAATTTCCAGAAGCTTGAGATAGCGAATCAGCTGTGAACGTTCGTATTTGTCGGCAATCTGACCGGCAGTGGCCGAAAAAATAAAATAAGGAAGAATAAATAGTAAAGCCGCCAGATTATTCAAGGTGCTGATGCTGGCTGATTGCTGTTGAATCCAGCCATAAGTGATGACCAGCAGTAATGCTTGCTTAAATACATTATCATTTAATGCACCGAAAAACTGCGTCAGAAACATCGGAAGAAAGCGCCGAGAAGCTAACAAATGTTCATTTTTGTTCATATAGGCCGTGCTACATTAAGTTTTATTAAGAAATGTCAGTTATGCGTAAACATTGAGAAAAATCATGTAAGATACTTTCAGCTATGTAAAGGTAAAAACCAATTAATTAAGCTCCTTAGCTTATATTTTTCGGTCAAATAATCAATTAAAGAATGTATTCGTTTAGAGTTTGCTATGCCTGCAAAGAAAAATTTTAAAAAAACGATGCTAAATCGCAGTATGGGGCCTCATATACCACCGCACAGTGGTATGCAGCTGTGTATGAGCATCTTTTTTATGATGTTATCCCATCAGAGCATGGCACAAACCGAACAGCCTGAAACGCCCGTGGCTATTTCCCAGGCAGAAATGGTAGATGAGCTGTCCAAAGAGGCGATTCGTCAGGGCTTAGTCACGTCTGAAACAGAAGCAGAAGACAAAATTGAAGAAGCTTTAGAACAGGAAGTACCAGTTGACAGCATGCTGATGCTGGAACAACAGCAAAATGCAGGATCGGGTCTAGATGAATTTACTCCAATCGAATTTGATGATCTGGAAGAATTGCCAGTTCAGACTGTTGACCAAAACATGGCCAATGAAATTTATCGTGTGGCTGAACAAGCCAAACAGGAAGCGCAAAATTATCGCAATAGCCAGACCACCGAAACTGTAGTCGCAGATATCAGCCAGCAAGAACTACTGGAAATTAATCAGGCGCCGGTCAATGTGGATCAGTTGATGCAATCCATTCAGGCAGACAGCCAGATTATGGTGCAAAACAACGAAGCAGGCATGACCCTAGCAGAAATACCAGACTCGCTTTCACCTGAAAATGACAAGCGGCCAAATATTTTTAAAAGACTGTTTTATAAGATCCGCCCGCCACGCCAGATTATGACGGCAAGAGTTCCTCGGATTAATGCAGACGTCGTCATTGTGAATGAGGAAGGTGTGGCGCAAAGCAACGGCACACTGAATCGCAAGAGTGAATCCCAGGGTTATCTGAATTTAAGAAATAATGTCAAAGCCAAGCTCTCCAGTTTTACCCAGGAGTCTTTTGGCGATTTTAATTCAGCTTTGCCTCAATTGCGGACACTGTCACGGCAGGCAGCTCAGGCGGTGGGTTATTACGATGCCCAGTTCAGGTTTGAAAAAGTATCAGACAGCAGGCTTCGTGTTTTTGTCACCCCTAATGAACCTGTGATTATTACCAGTTATGACCTGGAATTTACTGGCGCTGGCGCAGAGCAGCCACAATTTCAGGTCATCAGTATTTTGCCTGAACAGCAAGATGGCGATATTTTTAATCATGGCGATTATGAAAAGACCAAGAACCGGATTGTTACTGCAGCCAATAATAATGGTTATTTTGATTCATACTGGCGTATGCATGATGTCAGGATTGCATTGCCACAGAATACGGCAGATGTGAATCTTCGTTTTGAGACTGGTGATCGTTATAAGCTGGGGAATGTCGAGTTCAGAATGAGTGATCCTGAAAAGGAACTCCCACTCGACCGCGATGTACTCGAAAGTCTGGTTACCTGGAAAGATGGGGCGGATTATACCTTCTGGCGAGTCAATAGCCTGGCCAACAATCTGACCAATTCACGCTATTTTAACTATACCATGGTCGATGCGGTTCGCCCTGATCCGATTGAAAAGGAACTGGAATTGGCACCGGATATTCAGCAGCTGATTGAAGAACAAAAACTTTCTGAAGATCAGTCTGTAGAGAAAAAACCTGCCCGCTCGCCAGCCTCTTCTCAGGAGGTGACCCAGAATGTCGTGGATGAAGATCAGTTTGCCGGTAGCCGTGATCAGGAAAATCCAAACTTAAGAACCTTACGGGTTGAGCAGCAGACCAAAGAAAATGAACAGGATCGTTTAAAGGAACAGGCACGGGAAGAAAAGAAAATCCCGGTCATCGTGACTTTAAATGCAGACCGGGTAAACAGTGCAGAGCTGGGTCTGGGTTATGGAACAGATACCGATATCCGTCTGCGTGGTCAATACAGGCGCGCTATTGTAAATAAGCGTGGCCACTCTTTTGATGCCAATATCGAGTTGTCAGGCATCCGCCAGTCGATTGATGGACGTTATAATATTCCTTATAACCATCCGCTGAATGATTATGTCAGTATTGTGGGGGGCTACGAACGTGAAGAACGTGATAGCGTCGCACAGGGCCAAGGACTGATGATTGAATCAGCAGTGTTAGGTGCAGACCGGATTATTAAAAATCCACTGGGTAACTGGCAGCGTACTTTTGGAGCCCGTTATCGTCTGGATCGCTTAACACAGGATGGTTCTGTCGATTTTAACCAGATTCCAGAAGCATTTCGCTTTAATACCGAAGATGAACAGCAATCGTTGCTCGTTGGTTATGAAGTTTCACGTACCGATAGCGATCGTCGGGTCAATCCGACCAAGGGCTTCAAGCAAACCTATAAGATTGAGCTGGGTAGCGAGGCTTTATTATCCGATGCGGATATGGCCATTGTGAATGCAGGCTGGCGTTTTATCTATTCATTGGGTGAAAATGCAGATTATCAGTTTGTTGGGCGGATGGATTTGGGGTATATCTTTACCGATGATTTTGCCAAAGTGCCATATAACCTGAGATATTTTACCGGGGGTGACCAGAGTATTCGCGGTTTTGACTACAAGAGCCTTTCTCCGGAAATTGACGGTTTTAAAGTGGGTGGTCAGGCCTTGGGTGTGGCTTCATTAGAATATAATTATCAGTTTAAGGAAGGCTGGCGTGCTGCGGTCTTTGCAGATGCCGGAAATGCCTATAATAAGGAATTCAGTAATCCGACCGAATATGGTGCGGGGGTAGGCTTACGTTGGGCTTCACCGATTGGGCCAATACGTGTAGATGTTGCGACGGGGCTGTCTGATGACAATCACCCGATTCGGTTACATTTCTTTATTGGATCACAGTTATAAAACTTCAATTTTAAAAAATAGTTATTTGGGTAGATCATGGTCGAGAACCAACCACAGCCAGAACAAGAACCACAAAATAGCGTTGTGTCGAAAAAGCGGCGTATATTCAGAAGTATCTTATTGTCAGTACTTTTCTCCCTGATTTTTCTACTGTCTGTGCTGGCCCTCTTGTTTTCGACCAATCAGGGCAGTAAATTTCTGCTGGATCAGGTGCTGCAACGCCAGCAAATTATTCATTATGAATATGAAGGCGGTAATTTATGGCGTGGGATTATCCTTAAAAATGTGCTCGTCACTTTAAAACCGGTGGATGTCAAAATTGATCGTGCTGATGTCAAACTGGGCTGGCGGGCAATTGTCAAAAAAGAAATTCATCTTACAGAGGCGGATGTTCGCAATCTGCAAATTATTAATAAAAATCCGTCTACAGGCGAACCATTCAAGTTTAATGCTATCCGCTTGCCTTTTATACTGCGTGTCGATCATCTGCTGCTGGATCATCTGGTCATTAACACCCAGACCAATGCCGTGGATTTTTACAATATTGAATTAAATGATGCACTCTGGTCCGGCACCGAATTAAATTTTGAAGACTCCCGTATGGATATGGGCTATCTTTCGCTACGTGAAGCCACGGGTAAAATGCAGTTCGAAGGCAAATATCCTCTGGATGCCACGGGTATCCTCAATCTGCCTTCTTTAAGAGAAAGCCTGAATATTCATGACATTCAGGTTCGGGTGCGTGGAACGCTAGATACTATTCAGGCAGGAGTAGCGACCAATACGCCTGATTTGTTGACGGGTTGGGTTATCGTACATCCAATGCGTCCACAGGTCCCGATGCGCGGCGAGTTACAGTTCAAGGATTATCACTGGCCTATTCTGACTGAGCAGAAACTGTTTAGCAAAGACGGGGTTGCCAAGTTTAATGGTGATATCAAGCGTCTGGATCTGAATGTTGATACTGACCTTATTGGGGAAAATATTCCGCAAGGTCAATATAATGCGGTGATGTTTACCGATCTGGTCAATCAGCTGAATATTACTGACCTGAATGGCCAGTTGATGAAAGGTGCAGTCAGCCTTGCTGGAACAGTGGGCTGGAAAGATCGGGTCAGTTGGGATCTGACGGGGCGCTTAAATGGCATTGATCCTAAACATGAGCGCATTCCGCAAGTCGTACAGGATTTCTTGCCGCCAAGTCTGGATGCCAATATTGCTTCTGCGGGTAACCTGGAAAATGGCCTGCACCTTACCGGACTGGTTGATTTCGACCGTTATGAAAGCTGGAATCTGAAGCTGGATCAAAACCCGGCCAAGGGCAATAAAGCGCAGCCGATGCTACTGGATATTGCCTGGAAAAATATTGATCGCGCCGTACCTTATGTGGGCTGGCTCAGCAGTCAGTCTGGTGATGTCAAATTGGCACTGGTTGAAGGTCAGCAGAATATTCATGTGGCGACCAAAGTCGAGCAGCATGAACAAGGTCTTTTGCCTGCAGGCATGTATCAGGCCAAGCTGAATCTGAAAAATAATATCCTGAATGTCCCAAGTTTTAATTATAATGCCAATGCACGGGCAGGTAGCTTAAGCGGTAATGCACGGATTGAACTGCCACAAGAAAAACGTCAGTTGAAGTGGACAGCGGTATTAAATGCCAAAAATTTAAATACCCAAAGTATTGCAGCAGCTTCACCGGTAGACCGTTTGAATGGCCAGATCAAGGCCAATGGCTATGCACAACCGAATCAGCAGATTATTAAACTGAATAATGTAAACCTGACCGGACGCTTGGCGGAGCAGAATGAAACTGTGCGTCTGACTGGTAACAGTACTATTGCCCTGTTATTCCATAATGAAAAAGCTGGCGGTGGATTTAAAGGCTATGCAGTCAATTATGATGGCGCTTTAAATGCTAGTCAGCTTAAAGCCAGTCAGGGCATGCTGAAACTTCGGGTTTCAGGTACACCCGAGCTACTGAAAGTCAATGAATTCCGTCATGATGGTGTGGCTGGCAAGATTAACGCGAGCGGTCTGGTCAATTTGAAGAATGGTATCGGTTGGGATATTAATGCTTCACTCATCCGCTTTAAACCACAATACTTTAATGCTCAATTGAAGGGCGAATTATCTGGCAATGTACAAACTCGTGGTGTCTGGTCAGATGCCTTAAAACGCATTCAGATTCAACGTTTGAATCTGGCCGGTATGCTGAATAATAAGCCGGTACGTGGTACAGGTAATTTATCGGTCATTATTAACTCAAATCAGCGCGGTTTTGTTCCAGAGCAATTTGAAGCCAATAACCTGTTCCTGTCTTATGCCAGCAACCAGATTCAGGCGACTGGAAATGCACAAAACCTGCAACTGAAGGTGAATGCGCCGGCATTGTATGAGTTATATCCGGGCTTAAGAGGTCGTGCGCAGGGCTATATCAATATGCAGGCGCAACCGCGTTTGCAGGCTTCGGCAAATCTTTCAATCGACAATTTTGCTTTTAAAAACCTGTTCAGCGTACAGAAAGTCCGTATTCGTGGACAGTTGCCAACATCGCAGACTACACCAACCTTATTAACTGCAACAATGGATCGCTTGCGTAATGGCTCACGGGAAATTGTTCGAGGCGAAGTATCACTCGTCGGCACACGTTCTGCGCATATACTTAAAGTTCAGGCAGAAAATAAACTGTCAAAATTCTTTGTTCAGCTGGCTGGTGGCTTTAATGCACAAAATAACTGGCTGGGTCAGATTCAAAAAGGTGACTTCGACTCTTTGCGCGCCCATTTGGTGCAGCGTCAAAATGCGGCAGTGATTTATAATACTGCCCAGTCTAGTCTGTTTATCGGTGCTCATTGCTGGATGAGTCAACAAAGCCAGTTGTGTTTTGATCAGCCGATCCGGGTCAATAAAACTGGAGGTAGTGTCTCTTTTATTACCCAAAACCTTGATCTGGAAGATTTCAGCGCATTCCTGCCTGATGGATTGGCGTTGACAGGTAAAGTCAATGGTTATGCCAAGGCAGCTTGGGCACAAGGGGCTAAACCAAAAATTGATGCACGTCTGGTCACCCGAAATGGCGTTGTAGGTTTATCTTCTGAAGACCCGGAATATTTAGGTTCTACGCTAAAATACGATGAAGTTGGCTTGGTAGCAAAAAGTGTGGCACAAGGCTTGCAGCTTCGCCTGGATGTAAAAACTCCAGATATAGGTGCAGGTTATGCCAATGTGATTATTGACCCATATCGGGACAGCAAACCGATGCGTGGCGAAATTGCCTTTAACCAGGTACAGCTCAAGGTCTTTAAACCATTTATTGAGGACATTCGTAATCTGGACGGGACTTTATCCTATGCCGGAAAGATTGGTGGCACTTTAACGGATCCTTTGCTGGAAGGTGAGCTTCGGGTCAAAGATGCCTCGATCAGTATGATTTCTTTGCCGGTGAATCTGACCAATGTACAACTATATTCATCCATACGTCAGAACTCTGCCAGCATTAATGGGGCATTTAACAGTGGTCAGGGTGTCGGCAAATTAACCGGTTCAGTCGACTGGAAAGGTGATCCAAGGGTACAGTTAAAACTGCAAGGTGAAAATCTGCTGATTCGTCAGGCACCATTAATTACGGCCATGGTGACGCCTGATCTGACCTTGGACATGTATCCATTTAATAAAAAACTGAGTTTAAGTGGCACGGTAGATGTACCGCGTGCACTGATTTCAATGCCTGAAGCTTCGGAACCGGTAGTCGGCTTATCCCCAGATGTACGTGTCGTGCGTGAAGGTGAGGATCAACTGGCGATTTTGAGAGCGGCACGTCCATGGGATATCCGGGCGGATGTGGCTGTTTCTTTGGGTAATCAGGTGATCTTCCAGGGCTTTGATAGTCGTATCCCGCTATTAGGCCGAGTGAACCTGTCACAGCGTGGTCTGGAAACCGCAATGCGCGCCAATGGTGCAATCGGGGTATCACAACGGGTGAAAATCGAAGCCTATGGTCAGAGTCTGGATTTGAATCGTGCCATCGCGCGTTTTAATGGTGAACTCACCAATCCGACGCTAGACATTGATGCCAATAAAATGGTTCAGGGTAGTACGGTTGGGGTGCGCGTAACGGGTACTGCATCGAGTCCAAGCATTCAGATTTATAATGATGCGGGCTTGTCAGAGCAGGAAGCCTTAAATGCCTTGATTACCGGTCGTATCAATGAAGGTGCATCTGGTTTAAACCAGACTGAAGGATTCAGGTCTGATGTAAATAATACGATCGCTGCCGCAGGTATCAGTCTGGGCTTGGGTGGTACCCGTGCACTGACTAACCAGATTGGGCGTAGTTTTGGCTTGAGTGGCTTAGCCTTGGATGCACAGGGAACAGGAGATGATACGCAGGTTTCTGTGACTGGTTACATTACGCCAGATCTCTATCTTCGTTATGGAGTTGGGGTATTTACACCAGTAAATAAACTGACTTTACGTTATCAGGTAAATCAGCGTCTTTACTTAGAAGCTAGTCAGTCCTTAGAGCGTGCAATAGACTTGTTCTATAACTGGCGCTTCTAAGCGCAGTAAAAAGCCCTCAACTGAGGGCTTTTTATGTAGAAAATTTTTATTTATCATAAAATCATCCAGTTTAAGTATCAATCAGTGGAAACAATGAATGTCTAAAATTAAGCTCAATAGAAATAAATAATTCATCCAACATGACTAAATCCTGGCGATTTTATCTCCTAAGAAAGTTAAATACTTCTTATGTTATGACCCCAATAAAATATAAAAAATTAATTAAAAGATAGAATAACTGCCTAAAAATCAATAAACCCATAATAAAATTAGGTGTATATTGGAAATACAATTTTTTTTGTATAAGAGCATCTTTGTATGTCGACTAAATTTATCATCCGTTTTGCTGCGATACTATTTTCTATACTTATTTTGACTGCATTAGTTATTAAATTTTTCTTTAGCCCAGATGTAACCATCGTGCTATGGATTTTTGCTGTGCCTTTCATTTTAGGTATACCAATTTTAGCTTCTGTGGTATTGGCCACCAATGAAGAGCTGGACCTTCATAGCGTGAATTAGAATCTAATCTTGAGCTAAAAGTTAGAGTAGCCGCCATTTTGGTGAATTTATTCCTAATAAATTTTTTAAGTAATACACGACATCTTAGTACGTCAAAAAATGAGTGTATGTATATGCTCATTTTTTATGGCTTTATCTGATAGTTTTGATTTAAGCTTGTAATTATCTAATTTACATAAACCCTAAGAAATAGTGGAATATTCCAATCCTTACTCATTCAATATAGGGATTCATCATAACTCATTATTTTAGAGAAAAAAGAATGCCTAGAAATAACTATTTGCCAGCTCTAGAACAAGTTTATGAATTTTTAATAGAGCGTCCAAATTTTAAAAATCAAAGCGAATTTGATAAATCAATAGAGTATTTTAAAACTCTACATGAAAGTGATCCTCTGGATTTTAGGGTTCAAACACCTCATGTTGTAGCAGGAAAATTTGGTGCTAAAGAAATCATAAGTTTAGGATCTATGCCAAAATTCACTGATAAAGAAAATTTCATTAACTGGATTGATGCGCAGATTAACTGTTAAGTTTTCACACTGACTCATCATAGGCTGGATTCTAGTTATTATTCATACATTCAGTAACATGTAGTACAGAAAATAATCAAAACTGGATTGGAAAGCTACAAACTTGAATGATAACTTTATATTTAAATCTTCCCGGTGATGAGGTAAACAATGAAGTTGTTAACTTTGGTAGGTATGGGAGTTGCAGCAAGTTATTGTTATAAAACTATGAAAAATGGCAAGCTCGCTCTTTCAAAGCCTGACTTTGATGAAAGTGTAAAACGGTTTGTCTTGCAAGAATTTGCAGCTTCACATTCCTGATTTTTTTATAAAAAGGCTCATAAAATAGTGAGCTTTTTTATTTTCTAAAAGCTTATAACTTTAATATTCATATTAAAAGCAGTTTTATTATACTCAGCGTGCTATAAAGCTATTACATTGGCTATTTTAAATAATTAAATGAGAAAAAATGGGCGATGAAGATGAATGGTGTGAACTTATATATTCTGAGGCTTTAAGACTACACAAAACATCACGTTATAAGGCAATTGATAAACTTAGATTCTTTGCCTTGATTTTAGAATTATTCGTCGAGATGCGCAACGATGAGGCAACTATTCAGATAAAGACAGTAAATATCAAGTTTAAGTTAAGATCTAAGAATTATATTTTTTGGGTGTTTGAAATTCCTGATTATCAGGATAAAAGATTATTTATGCCATATATGTATCGTCAATTAAGTAAATTTTGAAGTATATTGATGGTTAAAATCTTTAATTAATTCAACAACTATAGCTATTAATTATGCAACTATAGTTTTTTTATATGCTTATGGATGATTATATATTTTTATTTAGAAATTGCCTATGCTCTGCATGTTGTTCATTTTAACAACATACCTGAATCAGCGCAAAATTGAGGAAGGGGAAAGCCTATCGCTAGATAGGCTTTTTTTTAGATGTACATTTCATTCAATGAAATGTAATTTAAAGTGAATATAAAGGTGAAGATTATTAATACTCTTTATATTCTATTTATAAATTTGAAATGCTATATATGTTTTACGAAAAATAAGAAAATGTACATAAGATACAGATACTGAATACAGTATTAGCCTGCTTATTCAAAAGGTTAAAGAGGCTTTTTAATTGAAAAACTGATGTAATCTTATATTAAGAAACTCTATATTCTATAGCTGTAGTTTCTTTCAGTTTATGCCTTCCTTTCTAAGGAGGATTTTTTGAACAGAGAAGATCAAAATTCAAACCTCTATTTTGTTTATTCAGTTACACAAATGATCATCGTTAACTATTGAATGAATCCTGTAAATATTTGAGCATGATATTTTCTTGGTTAAATAAATGAGGGACCGCCATGATAGATGAAGAAAAGCCGTTGAACTTTGACGATGATAATGTGCCTCAAGATTTTGAAGATGAAGAGTTTATCGATGATCAGAAAGAGGATGAAATGTACAACGCTATTACCAAAGACGGTTCAAGTGTTGATCCTGCAGATGACGGGACACGTCATATTCGACCTGAAGATGGCGACCCGATTGAAATAGAAGAGTAATAAAAAGCCCAATTTAATATTGGGCTTTTTATTGTATGGTAGAAGAAATATGAGCTGCAGTATTTTTCATTTAATGAGTCAAGCTATTGAGTAAAAAATACCTAAAAAAATGATCACTAATCTTATTTTTCATCTTCATAAAAAGCTCTCCATTACGAGATCTTCTAGATCAGATCAAATAAAACAATAAATAGCCGAAGTTATCTTTTGAGTGAAAAAAGATTTACTCTTTAAAGGTCTCATTGAGAGCGGTTTGCACCGCTTCAACGCGTGCTTTACAGGCCTTATATGCAGTCATGGATTCTTCCACGATTCTCATTAAGTTGTCGATATCTGGTTCTTGCTGGGATTCCAGCAGTTCCGCATTCTTTTTCAAGATGTTATAACCTTCTTCAAAGCTTAAAGTATCATGATTCATGAGGAAGTACCTGTATGAGCTGTGCTGAAAATAGGCCATCGTGTAATTCAATCTGAACAGGCTGCTGATTATCAATTTGAGTAATTGAACTCATCACATGATCTTGCTGGCGAACGATGGCATAACCTTTGGATAAAACGTGTTGAGGGTTTTGTAGCAGCGTTTCTCGCATCAGGGCATCAAGCTGCTGATTCATGAGTTGGGTATGCTGCTGGGCTAGACTGGCAGTATTAGACTTGATCTGTTGCAGACGTTGCAGGGCATCGAGAATCTGGTTATTGGCCAGAGTTTGAATCAGTTTAAAAAAATGATCATTCTGGTTCTGGTAAGCCTGAATTTGCTGTTGAGATAAACGCTGAATCCGCTGTAAATAATTCAAGACATCTTGTGTGAGTTCGACTATATGATTGCGAATTCCGGCGATGACTTTACTCGGAGTATCAAAGGAGCGATGCGCAATCTCATCCAGAATGGTGTGGTCTTTTTCATGTCCGATGCCGACCCAAATGGGTACCGAGCGTTTACAGAGCAGGGCAGCCAGATCATAATCATTTAAATAAGCCAGATCATTGACTGCTCCGCCACCCCGAATAATGACGATTAAATCTGGCGCAGTGTCATAGGTTTGCGCCCATTGTTTAAGTGCTTGTGCCAGACTTTGCATAATATTTTGAGGGGCCGTATTTCCCTGAAAAGTCGCACTGTGATAAATAAACTCACACACTTGTGCTCGCTGTAATGCATCGGCATCTTTTCTAAAATCTCCAAGTCCTGCTGCATTTTCGGGAGAAATTACTAAAACCCGGTTTAGATCAAAGGGACTGGGCAAATTTTTATTACGCTGAATGAGTCCTTCAGCCGTCAACCGCTCGACAATCTGCTGGTAGCGCCGGGCAATATCTCCCAACGTGTAGCTTGAGTCAATTTCGACGATATTTAATGAAAATCCATACTGTGGATCGAAATTGGCTTTGACCTTAATCAGCACTTTTAGGTCTCGACTCAGTTCAATCCCGCTTTCACGTTCAAACTGCGAGACCATTTTCTGGGCACTAAATTTCCAGATGGTTGCACGGCAACTGGCAATGACCTGATCGCTATCCGCTTCTTTTTCTGCCAGCTCAAGATAATAATGGCCGGCTTTAATGCTTAAATTTCGAATCTCGGCTTTGACCCATACCGGCGTATCGAAAGTGTGTTTGACCACTTCCTGCACCGTAGCAAGATATTCCTTAAGGGAGAGTTGAGGATCGTCTGTCATGCTAATAGAAAGTTTAAAATTCAATCAAATCTTAAATCAATCCCGTTGAGATCACAAATTTAAAAGTAAGAATAGATAGGAGTGATGTAATTACAATGTAATTCTTTTGGAATGTATAAATATCTACATGGGATGATTAATTGATTGTATTTTATTCTAAAGCAATTTTTTTATTTGATATGTATTCTTTTAATCGAGATTTCAAAGCATTATAGAGCCTAATTTATTGCTGTTTTATTTTCAGTTTTTAATAATTAGAAAGGCTAAAAATCTATACAGACTTCAGCCTGATGGTGATTAAAAAATATGCTAGATTGACAAAGAATGATTAAGAAAGAATTAGCTCTCATGAAAAAAACAATACTGTTTAGTATATTAGCTATCACTTTAAGCGCATGTACTACCATGCCATCATCAGAAAAGGAAACTCCTAAATTAGGGATGGCAAATCCCGCAAGTGAGTATTGTGTCAAGCAGGGTGGTAAGATTGAAATCCGCACTGAAAGTAAGGGGCAGGTTGGATATTGTCATTTAAAGAATGGTCAGGTTGTCGAGGAGTGGGAGTTGCTGCACTTGAATCAACCTAAATGTATTGCTGATCAGGCAACGGCTTTGGTCGGTCAATCTAATCTGACTGAAGAACAAATCAAGCAAAAAACCAAAGCACAAATTGTACGTATGGTCGAACCGGGACAAGCAGTAACCATGGATTATCGTGAAGAACGGGTGACTGTAACGGTGGATCCTGTAAGTAAAAAGATTATTCAGGCCTCATGCGGGTAATCATGCAGATTGAAGAAATCCGTTGAGGAGTTTTTTAAAATTTAGCATGACCGGCATTTTGAAATGACAAATCTTCTCCGATCTTTTATATTGCCCCTCGGAAGGAGAAATTCATGAAAAAGTTATTGGCTTTATCGTTTATGCTGGCTCTGGCTGGTTGTGCCGAGAAGAAACCCTTAACCCCTGAAGAGCAGTGGCAAGGTTATTGTCGAAGTGTCGGTAATGCAGCGCGTACCATTATGCTGGATCGTCAGAATGCAATTGAGAAAGAAAAAGCAATCGAGCATGCCAACAAGATTGACGATGAAACCACTAAAGGTTTTATACTGGATATTATTGATGAAGTTTATGCGCTTCCAGAAGCTGAGATCAAGACAGATGTAAAAGCAGCTCGTGAAAAAGTTCGCGCTGAATTTACTGCAAAGTGTATTGCGACTCCGCATGATGAATTACCAGATTACAAACCGTTCTAAGGAACGGTTTTTTTATGAATAACTAAAATCACTCGGTAAATATTACAACTACAAGATATTTAACCATCAACATTTAAAATACGACTGAATAAAAATAGCCTAAGCAAACGCACACTTTGTGACAATTTCTAAATCTCAAATATAGAAAAGCTTATCTTAATACTGAATAATGAACTCAACTCCAATTAACCGAGGAGTAGCACTATATGGAAGTCGTAAGATATTTGCATCATTCGGATCTGCTATTAGAAGATGAACATGGTGTAGTGATTATTGGCGGAAGCCGCTATGTACTCAGCATCGGTGATAAAGTCATTTTAAAGAAGATGCTAGAACAGGATAAAAAGCTTTATCAGATAGATATTTCCTTTGCCAGCAATAATCACAGTACAACCTGTGAAGATGAATGTGTGGTGAAATTCCAAGGCTGCCGCAACTCATATCAGCAGTATTTAAACTCAACCACTGTACACTAAGGTGGAGTATCTTTTTCACTTCAAATCAGGCAACATCATGGTTGCCTTTTTTATACATTAAATTCCGTTAAAAGAGTCAATTCATGCGCTCGTTTCATGTGGTGTAAGCTGGAACTGATTATGGAATAATCATTAAGGGCATCATTTAGTTATAAAATAACGAGCATCACAAAGAAACACTTGAGTTGCATTAACTTTTAACTGGAAATTTAGTAAAATTTCGGAGTCCATATTATTTGTGAAGCTTGAAATAAGCAGGAATTCATAAGTAATTTTTTAAAAAAGAGGAATAACACTGTGCTAGAAGCTTACCGCCAACACGTTGAAGAACGTGCCGCACTCGGAGTCCCACCGAAGCCACTTGACGATGCCCAAACTGCTGCATTAGTTGAACTACTAAAAAATCCGCCAGCTGGTGAAGAAGCATACTTGGTAGATTTGCTTGAAAACCGTGTACCAGCAGGTGTTGACCAAGCTGCATATGTAAAAGCTGCGTTCTTAGCTGCATTGGCAAAAGGCGAAGCAACCTCTCCACTTGTTTCTAAAGAACGTGCTGTTTACTTACTGGGCACTATGCTTGGTGGTTATAACGTAGCGCCTTTAGTTGAACTTTTAGACAATACCGAGCTTGCTGAACTTGCAGCTGAAGCATTGAAAAAAACGCTTCTTGTATTTGACGCGTTCCATGACGTTGCTGACAAAGCACGTGCAGGCAATGAAAATGCGAAAGCAGTTCTTCAATCATGGGCAGATGCTGAATGGTTCACAAACCGTCCAGATGTTCCTGAAGAAATCAAACTGACAGTTTTCAAAGTCACTGGCGAAACCAACACTGATGACCTGTCTCCAGCTCAAGACGCTTGGAGCCGTCCAGACATTCCATTGCACGCAAATGCAATGCTGAAAAACGAACGTGATGGTATCAACCCAGAAGTTCCGGGTGAAGTTGGTCCATTAAACCAGATCAAAGAACTGATCGCGAAAGGCAACAAAGTTGCTTACGTAGGTGACGTTGTTGGTACAGGTTCATCTCGTAAGTCTGCTACTAACTCTGTACTTTGGTTCTTCGGTGACGAAATTCCGCACATTCCGAACAAGAAAGAAGGCGGTTACTGCCTGGGTTCTAAAATTGCTCCAATTTTCTTCAACACAATGGAAGACGCTGGTGCGTTACCAGTTGAAATCGATGTAGCAAACATGAACATGGGCGACGAGATCACCCTTAAGATCGACAAAGCTGCTGCTAAAGTAACTGCGTTCAAAGACGGCGCGCAAATTGCTGAAGCTGATCTTAAAACTCCAGTACTTCTAGACGAAGTTCGTGCCGGTGGTCGTATTAACCTGATCATTGGTCGTGGTTTGACTACTAAAGCGCGTGAAGAATTAGGTCTTCCTGTTTCTACACTGTTCCGTACGCCTGTACAACCTGCTGCAACTGGCAAAGGCTTCACCCTTGCTCAGAAGATGGTTGGTCGTGCTTGTGGTCTTCCAGAAGGTCAAGGTGTTGTTCCAGGTACTTACTGTGAACCACGTATGACAACTGTTGGTTCTCAAGATACAACAGGTCCAATGACGCGTGACGAACTTAAAGATCTTGCTTGCCTAGGCTTCTCTGCTGACCTGGTTATGCAATCTTTCTGTCACACAGCTGCGTATCCAAAACCAGTTGACGTTCAAATGCAACACACACTTCCTGATTTCATCATGAACCGTGGTGGTGTTTCTCTACGTCCAGGTGACGGTATTATCCACTCTTGGTTAAACCGTATGCTTCTTCCAGATACAGTTGGTACTGGTGGTGACTCACATACTCGTTTCCCAATCGGTATTTCATTCCCTGCGGGTTCTGGTCTGGTAGCGTTCGCTGCTGCAACTGGTGTTATGCCACTTGACATGCCAGAGTCTGTTCTTGTGAAGTTCAAAGGTAAAATGCAACCTGGTATCACACTACGTGACCTGGTACATGCAATTCCTTACGTAGCGATCCAAGAAGGTGACCTGACTGTTGAGAAGAAAGGTAAGAAAAACATCTTCTCTGGCCGTATCCTTGAGATCGACCTGACAGAAATGGAAACTGACCTGACTGTTGAGCAAGCATTCGAACTTTCTGATGCTTCTGCTGAACGTTCTGCTGCTGGTTGTGCGATCACTCTTTCTGAAGAGAAAGTTGCGGAATACCTACGTTCTAACATCACTATGCTGAAATGGATGATTTCACAAGGCTATGGCGATGCTCGTACTATGGCGCGCCGTGTTGAGAACATGGAAAAATGGTTGGAAAATCCATCACTTCTTAAAGCTGATGCTGATGCTGAATACACTAAAGTGTACGAAATCGACCTTTCTACGATTACTGAACCAGTTCTTTGCTGCCCGAACGACCCAGATGATGCAAAACTTCTTTCTGACGTTCAAGGCGTGAAAATTGATGAAGTATTCATCGGTTCTTGTATGACTAACATCGGTCACTTCCGTGCAGCTGGTAAACTTCTAGACAAAGTTCCTGGTGGTTCTTTATCTACTCGTCTATGGTTGGCTCCTCCAACACGTATGGACGAACACCAGTTGATGGAAGAAGGTTTCTACAATACTTATGGTAAAGCTGGCGCTCGTACAGAAATGCCAGGCTGTTCATTATGTATGGGTAACCAGGCACGTGTAGCACCGAACACGACTTGTGTATCGACTTCTACTCGTAACTTCCCGAACCGTCTAGGTCAAGGTGCGAACGTTTACCTGGCATCTGCTGAGCTTGCATCTGTTGCTGCTGTATTGGGTAAATTACCTTCTCCAGAAGAATACCAACAGTACGCTGCTCAAATCGACAGCATGTCTGCTGACATCTACCAATACTTGAACTTCGACAAGATGAGCGAGTATACAGATGCTGCTAAAGACATCGATACCAAGAAAATTGCTGCTGCTCAATTAGCTTAATTTGTTGATAATTAAATTAATTTGAGTTAAGAATAAGGGCTGAGTAATCAGCCCTTATTTTTTAAGCAGAGTAAAATGAAAAAATATTTAATGGTTAGAAGTCCGGAATCTTTAATAAGAGAAAACAAAATTGGTTATGGTTGGAAACAAATTAATTTTTCAGTTCATAAAAATATAAAATCTGTAATTGCAGAAATCATTGAAAAAAATGGTTCTATTGGTCGTATGACTAATCAAGTTAAAAATTATTTTGAAATAAAAAGTGAAGATATTGTTGTTGTTCCTTTAGGTCGAAAAATTGCAATTGCTAAAGTTGTGGGGACCAAGCATTATGATCCTTCTTTTAATGAGGGTCATGGAGCCAATCAGGTTGAGGTGGAATTTTTTAGAAAAGATGGAAAAGTTATTTTTATTCCACGTTCAAAATTAAAAGAAAATCTAGAAAGTCGATTAAAACTTCGAACCACAATAGGTGACCTTACAAAATTTTCTCAAGAAATTGATCATATCATTCAGAATATAAATGAGTTTGGTGGCTTTGATATAAAAAATAGTTTTCAAGAAAAAAGTGATCAATATGAAAAAGAGTTTAAGGCTGAATTACTAAATGCTTTATGGAAAGGAAATACACGATTAAAAGCTGGTGGAAGAGGGTTAGAAGAACTTGTTAAAGAGCTATTAGAAATAGAAGGTTATTCAAGTGTAGATATTTTGGATAAGAAAAATGGGGAAGGAATTGCAGATATAGATATTCAGGCAACTTCAGAAAAAAATCCGTTTTTGAAAGATATTCTTGTTCAAGTAAAGCATCATAGGGGTGAGACGAGCAAGCATGCAATTAATCAATTAATTGCATATGAAAAAGAGACGGCAGCTAATGCTTATAAGTGGGTAATAACTACAGGACGGGTTTCTGACGAGTCTAAATCATATGCTGACGAAAACCAAATCAATATTATGGAAGGTGAACAGCTTGTAGATTGGATTTATACGAATGTAGATAAGCTTAAGGGTGCTACAAAAGAAGCTTTAGGGATAGTAGATGTACCCAAATTAAGTTGGGCGTAAAATTTGAAGTAAGAGAATAAAAAAATGAAAGACTTATTAGATGCAATTAATACGCGTGTTAAAGAGCCATATTGGGGATTTTTTCTAATATCTTTTGTAGCATTTAATTGGCGAGCTTTGTTTTTATTATGCTTCACAAATGGAACGGCAGAAGCACGATTAGATATTTTTGACTTAAATACTTCTTTTACAAATTTATTTTTATATCCAATTTTAGTTGCTCTTGCTATTACTTTATTAACACCTTAGTTAAAGGTTTTATTTGGATCGGTGTCTAGATTAGCTTATGAAAAATTAAATTCGCAAGAATTAGTTAGAGAACATAGGTATATAACTGAAAAAAATAAATTAGAAAAGGAAAGGGCAATAGAATTAGCAAATAAAGAAGAAGAATTAATTGATCAGGCTAAACGAGATGTTGATATTGATCAAATTGCTGACGAAGAAACACGCAATAAATTGAAGATGGAAATTGACAAATTACGGCAAGAGCGAAATCAATTGGTTCATACTAAGGAGAATGTTGAGAATAAGAGTTTAGCTGATCTGACGGACAATGAATTTAATTTGGTAAATGAGTTGAGTAAAAGTAAAGATCATTACGTTCAAAAGAAAAGAATAAATGGGCAACATGTTCTTTTACTTAATGGCGAACAATTTAACGAAAATGATAATTCGCCAAGTTATTATAGAGTTATGGATGCAATAACGTCTTTGACAAGAAAAGGTTTGCTCAAAGACTTGAATAATGAAGGGAAACTATTTGAGCTATCGTCTGATGGGAAGAAAGTGTTATCGAAAATACTCAATTAGTGATTTTATTGCTAGATTATGAAAATATTTCATACATAATCTGGTTTGTCATTTGTTTCTTGAAATAATTAAATGCCCAAACAATCCCGCTTCCTCTGTATCGGCGGTTTCCTCAATGGAACCCAAGTCAAAGACCAAGGTGACAGCTTTGTCTGTGTCGAAAAAGGTAAAAACGTAACCTATACCAAAAAGGAAATTTTCCATCCCGATTCATGGAATCATGACTACTATGTTTGTGAAATCATCACAGACAAACAAGCTCGTAATTGGGTCTATGACATTGAAAGCTGATTAAACCGTTATTTTTATAAATTTCAGATATTAAAAAGCCCCAAGGTTAAGGGGCTATTTTATATACATCAGAAGACTATATCGTATTTGGGTTTCCTGACTGCGACTTTCACCAGATTTTCATAAATAGTCCATAATCTTTTGAATTTACCAATACCCAAGTATTTTCCACCAAATTCCGCCTAATACTATAAATATAAGCATATTGATTACACTCATGACAAAACCGGCTTTCCACCACTCACCGAGCGTTGTATAACCTGAACCGTAAATAATAGGTGAGGTCCCGGTTGCGTAATGGGTAAGTGTCATCATGATACTTGAGGCGGCGGCCATCATTAAAGCAAAATACATTGGGGGAGCACCTACTGCAATACCAGCTATGTAAAATGCTGAAAACATTGCGGTAATATGGGCAGTTGTACTGGCAAAAATATAATGGGCATACATATAAGACAATAATAAAAACATGGATGCAGGAACCCAACTCAATCCCATTTGCTCAATGCTTGCTTGTAAGGCGCTGGAAAACCATGCGATTAGTCCCAGCTTATTGAGAAAGGTTGCCATCATGACCAAGGCTGCGAACCATGTAATAGTGTCCCAGGCGCTCTTATGTGTCAAAACATCTTCCCAAGTTAGAACACCGGTGAGAAGCAAAAGTGATAATCCAATAAAAGCGGTGGTAGTTGGGTCTAATGACCATATATCACCCAGAATCATGGCTGGAATCCCTGCCCAGAGTACTAATAAAACGCCGAAGACAAACAGCATTATCATTTCATCTCTGCTGATGGGCCCCATTTCTCTTAAACGATCTTTGGCAAACTGCGCAGCATCCGGTGTCTTTTTAATTTCGGGTGGATACATGAAATAAAGTACAAGTGGCATTACAGCAAGCGCCACAATCCCGGGTAAAACCATGGCCAATGCCCATGTAGTCCAACTCAGACTAATTTGCATGTCGGTTGCATCTGCAATAAGTTGAACGATTAAAGGGTTTGGTGCAGTCGCAGTGATAAACATTGCAGACGTAATGGGATTGGAATGATAATTCACCAAAGCTAAGTATTTGCCGATTTTACCTTCCGTACCTTTTGCCGGATCGGAGTCAAAACTTGTAGCAATGGAGCGGACGATCGGGTGAATGATCCCACCGCCACGTGCAGTATTACTTGGCGTGACTGGAGCAAGAATTAATTCTGATAGGGCCATACTATAACCAATACCTATCGTTCTTTTGCCCCACACCGCAATAAAATAATAACCTAGCCGAGCTCCCAAACCTGTTTTTTGTAATCCTTTCGAGATCATGATGGATATACCAATCAACCAAATCAGTGGAAGAGCAAAGCCACTTAGCGCATCTTTAATCGCATCAGCGGGGTTATCTGATGTCACGCGTGTAACTGCAACGAGAGTAATTGCAATAATTGAAATGGCACCGATCGGCATCGCTTTACCGATAATGGCAGCAATCACACCTATGAACATGGCGAACAGCAACCAAGCATTCGCGGTAACGCCTTGTGGTATAGGAATAAGAAGCCAGATAATCAATGTGATAGCCACGGAAACTAATGTTGGTATTAATTTAAATCCCATCACGCCTTACTCCCACACATAATAATAATTATTATTTGATCATAATGATCACAACTGATATTGAAGTCTAGCGCTGGTAACATATTCTCCATAAAAAGAGCAGGGGCTTTAAAGTGGTCTCAATAAAATTTATTAAAATATTTATGTAAAATATATTTTAAATATAAATTGATAATGGTGAAGTTGATTTAAAATTAATGGATGAAAAATTTTTTAATTAGAAGGATGTTTAATGTTATAAATGGTTTTAATCCCTATTGTTTATCCCTAAAAGTATAATTTAAAGAATGATAAAATTATTCTATATAACCCTCTATTATAATAAAAATGATATTAATAAGGGTTTATTTGTTTTAAAATAATAGTTTAATAGGTTTTAAGTTTTTTATTGGGATTGATTGTTAGTAAATTGAATTTAAATGTTTTTTAAAATTATAGGTTTAATTAAATAGGGGCTTTGTTGCACAAACCTATCTGTAAAGGCTTTTTCAGCGATATAATTTTCAAATGAAGAAGCCTACACACAAAATCTACCGCACAACCAATTGGCCCGCATATAACCGAGCACTCATGAGTCGCGGAAATATTGCCATTTGGTTTGATCCTGCTACGCAATGGTATGCTCCATCAAAAGGCAAACAAGGGCGAAATCAAACCTACTCCGACGCAGCTATCCAATGCTGCTTAATGATTAAATCCTTATTCCGTCTATCTTTACGTATAGTCACTGGCTTTGTGCAAAGTCTGATTAAACTTTGCGGATTAAATTGGACCGCACCAGATTACAGTACGCTTTGTAGAAGACAAAAGCATATTGATATTGCAATCAGCTACCAAAAAAGTAGCGATGGGCTGCATCTACTCGTAGACTCTACAGGCATGAAGTTTCTAGGTGAGGGCGAATGGAAACGCAAGAAACATGGAGCTGAATATCGTCGCCAATGGCGTAAACTACATATTGGTATAGATGCCAAAACCCTACAAATACGCGCTATTCAGCTCACAACCAATAATGTCAGTGATTCACAGGTGCTTGGTGATTTACTTAATCAGATTCCACAAGATGAGCAGATTGACTCTGTTCATACCGATGGAGCTTATGACACCAAGCAATGCCGTCAGGTCATTGCAGATCGGCAAGCACATGCGGTGATTCCACCTAGAAAAAATGCGAAACCATGGAAAGATACAAAGAGTAGCTCGCTAGAGCGAAATGAATTACTTCGAACAGTTAAACGTTTAGGCAGGACATTATGGAAAAAATGGTCAGGCTATCATCGCCGCAGTTTGGTGGAAACCAAGATGCATTGCATCAAATTATTAGGCGATAAATTAATGGCAAGAAGCTTTCCTAGTCAGGTGAATGAAATTCATGCACGTGTAGCAGTCCTCAACAGATTTACGGAATTAGGTCGACCACTTACCCAAGTTACGCCTTAAATTTGGCTCAATTAGGGGCGCTTTGCATTTCAAATCTTTGTGCAACAAAGCCTTAAATAGGTAATCTTAAGCAAGTTTAGTTATGTTGGTTGTGTTTTTATTGATGGGTTTTAAATTTAATAATACTATTTTTGTGCAAAATTATAAAATTCTTATTAATAAAATATTAATATAGATGTTGGGGGTATAAATTTTATACCGTTTTTCTTATATGTTGAATATATCAAAATGGAAAAGGCAGAGAAGGTTGGTGGTTTTAGTAGATTTATCTAATTGCACATTCTAGATTTTATATTTTATTATGAGTTTTTATAATAAATCGAGATAATATATAGATTTTCTAAAAAATTAAGCAGCTTAGAATATGTTAATAAGGTATCTATTCGATCACTGGTTAATTGAAAAAATGTGTGTGTTGGAATTTTTTTAAATTAAAGTTAAGAAAACTTATAATTTGATATATTTCAAAATTTTGGAATATTTTAATTTCATTAAAGGTTTAACAAAAACAGTAAGATATATAACATTTATCTGATTGATCCACTGCTTAAAATTGCGGAAAACTACATACTAGAGGATAAATTTATTGCTGGACTGAATATGAATTATGAAATGGATGCCTTTCTGACCATTATCATCGCTGTTTTTGTTTTGATGGTCGGATTTTTGGTAGTAAACAAAATCAGAATTCTAAAACAATATAATATTCCTGAGCCTGTTGCCGGAGGGCTTGTCGCTGCAGTAATTACTTATATTTTATTTAAAAATTTTAATATTACAGTAAATTTTGATGCCAATATTCAGCAAATATTTATGCTGATGTTCTTTACCTCTGTAGGTCTCAGTGCCAGTTTGGTAAAGCTGAAAGAGGGAGGTAAGGCTCTTCTTCTATTTTTAGGTTGTGTCGTGGCTTTTGTTTTTGTGCAGAATGTCGTCGGAATCAGCTTGGCCAAGGTCTTGGGCCTAGATCCCCTGATTGGTCTGATTACAGGTTCAGTCACCCTAACCGGAGGTCATGGTACGGCCGGTGCATGGGGTATGGTTTTTGAAAGGGATTATGGTATTCAGGGTGCTGTAGTTTTAGGTATGGCCAGTGCAACTTTTGGTTTAGTCATCGGCGGTATGATGGGTGGGCCAGTGGCCAAGTTTCTGATTCGTCGTCATCAGCTGGCAGAAGAATTAGCACCAAGTTCAGGGCGAAATGAAGCCCCACCTTCATCTGAAACGGCGCCTTTTGAATACCCGGAAAAAACTCGACTGATCACAGCAGATGATGCAGTAAAAACGCTAGGCATGTTTGCGATCTGTATCAGTTTTGCCTATTTCATGACAATAGCGGCTAAAGGACAGTGGTTCGAACTTCCGTCTTTTGTATGGGCCTTGATGTGTGGAGTGATTTTACGGAACTTTCTGGAACATGTACTCAAAATTGAAATATTTGACCGGTGTATTGATGTTTTTGGAAATGCCTCATTGTCTTTATTTTTAGCTATGGCATTGATGTCATTGCAGTTATGGTTACTGGCAGATTTGGCTGGAGCATTGGTAATTATATTGATTGTACAAGCCTTTGTTCTTGCACTTTATCTATACTTTGTGACATTTAGGGTGATGGGTAAAAGTTATGATGCTGCAGTATTGTGCGCGGGACAATGTGGGGTCAATCTGGGTGCCACTCCAACAGCAATTGCCAATATTCAGGCAGTTACCAATACTTATGGACCTTCACATAAAGCTTTCCTGATCATCCCTTTAACAGGTGCTTTCTTTGTGGATATTGTGAATGCAGTGGTGATTCAGTTTATATTGAGCATCTTTGGTTAAGTTGCTGAATTTTTTCAAAAATCTATGAATATTATTTCAAAAAATTTAAGCATTAAAAAGCCCCATGGTTAGGGGCTAGTCGTATACAGGTCAAGCCCATATACTGTAAGAGGCTCATCTCAAACTGGGTGTATTAGAACACAGTCATCGTGAAATAACCACTTGAATCTGCTCTAGACCGCTAGTTGTTGTTCAATTACTGGCCATAAATTCTGATGCGATTTCTTGAACATCAGCATATGGCCAATGGTTTTATGCGCATAATTTTCAGGTTTGAGCTCAATCATCTGGGTTGATGCCTGAGGATATAGTCGTAGTAAATCCTTTACATTCTCTTCCGTGGCAATTTCGTCATCCGAGGACCAGATCGCAGTAATCGGGCAGGTGATTTGAGTATGAAAATTTGAGTCAGGTGAAACAAGTTTACCGATCGCATTGATGACATAACCCGGTTTGCTGCAAAATTGTGCCCATTGTTGTGCTACATCTTTCGGCAGGTTTTCCCCCATGCCAATTGCTTGGGTCGGGCCATAGCCTTTCGTGATCCGGGCCAGAGGGAAAATAATATTAAACATGACTGGTGCCAGCAGTTTGGTTTTACCTTTAAGTCCTTTCAAATGTCCGGTTGAACCAGACACTGCCACTACTTTAGCGACTTTAGAATAATTTGGCACAATGCCTAAAAGTTGACCGCCAGCACTATGTCCCAGTAACGTCACTTTTTCTGCATGGGTTCGCGCCAATAAAGTATCAATCGCGGCCGGAATATCCAGTTGCCCCCATTGTACAATACTGGCTTTTGAATTTTTCAACGGACCTGCCAGTGAATCACCAATTCCCCGAAAATCAAAGACCATGACTGCATAGCCTTGAGCCTGCAACCAGACACAGAATTGATGATAAAACTGCTTGGTAATGCCGGTGGCTGGACACACTAATACAGGCAGTTCTTTAGATTCAGAAATAGCTGCATAAAAACGTGCACTTAAGTTATAGCCATCCTGGCACTGCAGAGTCAATGTTTCAAATTCAGACATACGTTACACTATAATTTTAGAGTCCTGATCAAGCTTTTACTCTACAGATTTTTAGCAGGGTAGCTTGGCTAAAACATGACTTAAAAGTCAGTAAAATAATAGAGAGGGAATGAACTTATGCAGCTAATGGAGCTTGAGCTGGCCGTTAAAATAGCCATTATTTTTAGTGGAATATTCTTGTGGGTGGGAATGTTTACCGGCGTCTGGAAATATTGGCAGATTCGTCAATCACCTCAGTCACGCGCACATTATTATGTCGATATTGCTCATCGTAGCAGCCTGCTTTATGCACCAGCCACATTAATTTTAGCAGTGCTGGCATATTGTTCAGCGTTGCCAAGTGTCGTGAACTTAATTTGCGTACTCATCAATATCGTGTTTTTCAGCTTTTCTATTGCGGCTTATATGCTGCATGGTTTCCTGCAAGACACGACCAATCAGTTTAAGCAGCCTCATCAATTAGGTAAGTTTCATTTACCTGGTAGTTTAATGACTTTAGCTATGCTGGGATTAATTGTTGCAGAATTAGGCGGGACAGGAATATTGCTTTATGGGGGATTTGCTGGATTGTTTTAATGATTATTTTTAATAAGTATTCTGAAAATGTGAGAATAATTGAAATATTAAGACTCTTTTTTCACCAGATGGATGACTGGCCAATCATCCATCTGGGCTAATTTAAAATTTGATTATCTGTATTTCTGGTCGATGGCCGCCCAAAGGAAAAAGGCGGCTGAGACAATCAGTGCATAACCAAAGTATTCAAGTTTTAAATTACCTTGAATTAAACAATGGACGGTTAAAGTCAGCATGAGAGCAAAAGTGGTGCATATAAATGTCACCAGATTGGTGTTGTTGGCTTTAAGAGCGTCAATGAAGACTTGCTTGTTGAAATGTAATGATAACATCTCCATCCCTCCCATTTATTTATGTTATTGAAGATTAAAGCAGATTTAATTAGTCAGAATTGAACATACAGTTGTACTGTTTAATTCAGACCTTTGCAACTGCCCTAACAGGCTTTTCCAGTCAAAATGGCCATCTTTAGTCGAATAACTACATAATTGATTGATTATGTGAGTATTTATTTTTAATGGTTTCACCTCCAGATAGTTTGTCATACAAGCTGCGTCGAAATTCACTACGACAAGATAGAAAATGCAAATTCTACGCCAAATATATGTAGCATTAATCAGAACTATGTAAGACTACGTATCACTCGCTGGGGAACTTGGTATAGGTTGGCAACAATAGGTATCTAAAATTAGGAAATTAAAAGTTTTGTTTATATTTATATAAAAAATAAAATAATTTAAGCAGAACCTTATTTTATAAAAAGAATTTTATAGAAGGTCTAAATAGGAAAATTATAGCCGTGATTTGATGTCATTGTGTAGAAACAATAAATGTCCGTTTGGGTAAAACCTGACAATTATTGATCATGCTCAAACCGGATTTTGGGTAAAAATACGATTTATCAGACGTCCTAGAAATTTTAGTTTCTAATACGGTCAATCACAGCTGTAATCAGCAATACAATCATGGATGGAATAAACCAAGCCAGATTCTGCTCTGAAAGTGGTAGATTTTGTAACAATACGGGCAATTCAAAACCGGCAACTTTTATTCCGTCAAAAATACCAAAAATAAAGGCAACCAGGGTTACAGGAGCAATTACATGCGAGGGTTTCTTGAAGAAACTTGCACAGAAACTCAGCATAATGACACTAATCGCAGGCGGATAAATCGCACTCAATACGGGCACTGAAACGGCGATCAGTTTGGTTAAACCCAGATTTGAGATAACCAGTGAGAAGCCGACCAGAATAAAGACAAAAATCTTGTACGGAATTTTGGTTAAACTGGAGAAATACTCGGCACAGGCACAGGTCAGGCCAATTGCAGTCACCATACAGGCAATAAAAATCATGCCCGACAGGAAGTAAGCGCCCATATCGCCAAAGGCATGTTGTACATAGGCATGTAGGATAATGGCACCATTGGCTGCATTTGGCGCAATATCATGGCTACCAAGCCCAAGTTTAAACAGGCTTAAATACACCAGAGTTAAACCAATACCAGAGATAATGCCGGCATTGACCGCATATTTGGTAATCAGTTTTTTATCCGTTACACCACGTGAAGTAATGGCTTTGACAATGACAATACCGAAAACTAAAGCGCCTAAAGTATCCATGGTTAAATAACCATTCACGATGCCTTCAGTCACCGGACTGGTAATGTAATTATCAATCGCAGCAGGCGGATTGCTGGCAGGAATCATCACGGCTGCTACACCCAAAATCACCAGAGCGATAATTTTAATTGGCGAAAGGAAATAGCCGACGGTATCCAGAATCTTGTTTGGATATAAAGACACCACTGTCACTATGGCAAAATAGATAATGCTATATATGAGCAGGCTGCCAGATTCATTGCCAAAGTAAGATGAAAAACCGATTTCATAAGAAACGGTTGCAGTACGTGGGGTTGCAAATAAAGGGCCAACAGCCAAGTAACACACGACAGTCAGCAAAATACTGGCTGCTTTACCAAGAGGTGAACTTAGGGCCTGAATGGAACCTTCAACGCGAGACAGGGCAATAATGGTGATCACGGGTAAGCCCACTGCTGTAATAAGGAAACCTAAAGCAGCGAGCCATACGTGTTCACCGGCCTGTTGAGCCACAATCGGTGGAAAGATAATGTTGCCCGCACCAATAAATAATGCAAAGGTCATAAAACCTAAGGCGACAATATCCCGGGTACGCAGACTTGTCATAAAGGGAGATCAATAGAACAAAAGAAAGCAATTTTAGTGTATATGTCGAGTTTTTGGGAGCTTATTTTAAGGCGGGAAGCCTTGATTTTATTGAGTTTGCAAATTACATCACTATACATTTAAAACTTGGTAGAAATATATAATTGATAATTCTTTGGAAAATAGATTTTTCTAGGTAAATTTATAAGATTTCGGTCGATGCATTTAAAATGGGTTATTTATTGTTTGTATAAATATTCAACAGGAGAAATGCCGAGCCCTAAGAAAATTGCTGTATTAAAGGGCAAGAGGCGCGACATATTGCGTAAAAAAGGGATTATAATTCACGGATTCATAGTGAGGATAGGTATATGCGCGCTCCAGCGATTGGTCTTAAAACTGAGCAAGATATTGAAAAACTGCGGATATCCGGTCGTCTGGCTGCAGAAGTTTTAGCAATGATCGGGGAGCATGTCAAGCCTGGGGTCACGACTGAATATCTGGATGATCTCTGCCATGATTTTATTGTAAACACCTTGAAAGTGACGCCAGCCAATATTGGTTATTATGGCTATACCAAAACCACCTGTATTTCACCGAATGAAGTGGTCTGTCACGGTATTCCATCATCGAAAATCGTTTTACAAGATGGCGATATTATCAATATTGATGTCGCGATTATTAAGGATGGTTATTTTGGTGATACCAGCCGGATGTACTATGTCGGAACGCCATCTCCAGAAGCCAAGCGACTGGTCAATACCACCTATGAAGCCATGGTGGCGGGAATCCATGCTGTAAAGCCGGGCGCAACCTTGGGCGATATTGGTCATGCCATTCAAACCGTTGCTCATCGTGAAGGTTATTCCATTGTGCGTGAATACTGCGGTCATGGTATTGGAAAAGTCTATCATGAACAGCCAAATATTCTGCATTATGGTCAGCCCGGTCAGGGCATTAAACTGGTTCCGGGCATGGTCTTTACCATTGAGCCAATGGTGAACATGGGCAAAGCGCGGGTAAAAGAGCTGAAAGATGGCTGGACTGTGGTTACTACAGATAAGTCATGGTCTGCACAATGGGAACATATGGTCTATGTGACTGAAACCGGTTTTGAAGTCTTGTCGCCTTGGCCTGAAGGTACGGGTGAGTATCCTGAAATTTAAAATATCAATTAGATGATTTTATTAGGATTCACTTACTTACAGAAATTACAAATCCATTGTTCTTGCTGACGAGAACATACAAAACACTACAAAAAACAGTGGTTTAAGATCATTTATTTGATTAAATTAAGAGTCAGATACATAGGTTCCCTTGTTTTTGATCACTAGGCTGTAGTGAAAGTTTCTCTGGCTCATTTTTCCCCAAGAATGAGCTATTTTTTTGTCTCGGGATTCTATTTTATTCAAAATATATTACTTAACTATAGTTAAGTATTTAAGTTATCGTGATTTAATTCGGCAACCAGATAATCAATGAAGACCCGGACAGCGGGCAATAAGCCGCGACGTGAAGGATATACTGCATGAAAAATACCATGCGGCGCTTTCCAGTCGGGAAGTACCCGAACCAGTTCACCACTTGAAATATAGTGTTCGACCACGTTATCTGGTAATAAGGTCACTCCTGAGCCTGAGGCGGCCAGTTGTGCCAGCATATTCAGGTCAGAACCCATAACGGTTGGATTGACACGGATTTTTTTCTGCTCTTGCTGTCCGTTTTGTAGGGTCAGAAACTGTTCGGGATGGTCTTCTGCCATACTCAGGATTTTATGTTCAGACAGTTGTTCTGGGTTTTTCAGGTCACCAAATTCATTCAGATAACCCTGACTGGCAAATAAATGCTGTTCAATTTTTTCAAACTGTCGAATCACTAGATTTGGATCGTCATCCAGGCTAGAGCGCACGCGTAAAGCCAGATCAAAACCTTCATTGATAATATCGACCCGGCGATTGGTGATCATCATCTGGACTTTAATTTCGGGATATTTTTTCAGGAAATTTGGCAGAATTTTTGCCATTTCGTTCTGGGCGATCGATACCGGAAGGCTGACTTTAATGGTTCCACGCGGTTCAGTGCTGAGATGATCGACCAGATCATGGGCGGCTTGCGCAGCATTAAGCATCACCTGTGCATGCCGGTAAATATTCATGCCGATATCAGTCACAGCAAAATGCCGTGAACTGCGCTGGATCAGGCGTACTCCAAGTCGTTCTTCAAGATTATAGACGCGGCGGCTGAGCTTGGATTTGGGAATATCAGTGGCTCTTTCGGCTGCACTAAAGCCGCCATGTTCAACCACTTGAGCAAAACAGTAAAAATCATCCAGATCCGTCAGCATCGTTTAATTCCATTTCTGCAACAATAGGCTGATTAAAAAGAGATTGTTGCGCCGTGTCAACTATAGAATGCAATTACTGAAAGACATTTAAACTTTAGGATCAAATAGGCTAAGCAATGTTTTCATGCCTTCTGTCGCAGTCTGGGAAATCTTATGAAACTGGGCTGGTAAGTACTGTTGATCTGCTTTGGGATCAATATAGTAGGCAGCGCATTCAGGCGGAATTTCATGGATTAAACCCGCCACCGGATAAACCTGTAAACTGGTGCCAATGACGACTAAAATATCGGCATCTTGTATACAGGCTTGCGCATCGGTATAAGCAGGCACAGCCTCGCCAAACCAGACCACATGCGGGCGCAGTGGATATCCCGCCTTACAGAAGTGCTTGTTTAAATCTAGCTCAGTACCTTCAATGGGGTAAAATTCGGTGGTGTACTGGCAATTTGGTCCTGAAGTTTTGGTCAAGCGGATATTGCCATGCAGATGAATGACTTTGGAGCTGCCGGCACGTTCATGTAAATCATCAATATTCTGAGTAATTATATGCACATCAAAGTTATCTTCAAGATTGGCGATCAGCTGGTGGGCTGCATTTGGCTGTGCTTCCAGAATATTTTTACGACGTGCGTTATAAAAGCGTTGCACCAGTTCCGGATTTTTGGCCCAAGCCTTAGGTGTGGCCACATCTTCTATACGATACTGTTCCCAAAGGCCATTACTGTCGCGAAAAGTGTTGATACCACTTTCGGCACTCATGCCTGCACCTGAAAAGATCACCATTTTTTTCATTATTCTGTCTCCTGAGTTTTTAGGCGACTACAGGGCTAAACTGAGTATTTTCCTTTAAAAATACGCCAAGTTCCTTTGCAAATTTTAAGGGCTCAGTCAGTAAAGGGGTATGGCCCGACTTGCTGAAAAGTACTTGTTTGGCCTGAGGCAGGCTTTGGGCAATCAGATGCTGTCCCTCAATCGGATAAAGCTTGGATTGTACACCGCTAAAGAAAGTCACCGGGCAGCTAAGTTGAGCCAGAGCTTCGCGGTAGTCCTCGCGATGGTACAAATAATTATTAATATACCATGCCATATAGTCCACCCGGCTGGAAGGTAATAACAGACTTTGCAGTCGTGGTTGATTCAAAATGAATTCGAAAGCTTTCAGACTATATTTTTGTTCATTTTGTAGCTGAATAAACTTTAACCATAGGGTGGCAATGTGTTTACGCACAGAAACGTCAAGGTTGCGGATCAATTCAACTTGCTGGTATTGCGCAAGTAGGGCAGAGAGCTGCTGCAGGATGTCGATAAATTCCTGATGGCGTGGACCAAAAAGGCCAAAAGCCCAGGCATCATCGACTGGTATTTTAGGGGTTTGATCAATATGCAAATAAGCTGTTATATGTTTGGCAAAGTTACCATAGTGCAGCCCATGCATGGTTGTCGTCGCGCCCATAGAGTAAGCAATCACAATGAATTTATCTAAATTGAGCTGCTGGACCACTGATTGAATATCCAGCCAGTGACTGGAAATCGCATCCAGATCTGGCGGAATTTTACAGCGACTGGAAGCCCCAAAGCCGCGCCATTCCGGAATAATAAAACGGAAATTTTTCTGATGCGGATAGAGAAAAGCTTTCCATTGCCAGCTCAGCATGCCAAGACCGGAGAGGACCAGTACCGGTTGTCCTTGACCGTATTCACGAACAAACAGCTGTTCACCATCTGGCATGCGATAAAAAGGCATGTGTATCTCCGTATTAAAGGTTATTTTTCATCAAACTGTTTGAGCCGGGGAATAACCTGTTCCAGCCAGGCAATCCAGCCCAGTTCCTGATCAATACCTAATTGGAGGATCATTTTATGAATATACAGGGTGCGGTCATTTTCGTCAGCTTGGGCAAAGTCTTTGGCAAAAATTTGCTGATAGGTCATGAGCTTTTCTTTATGCAGTTCCAGATGGCGTTCCAGTTCAGGCAGAGTACTGTTCCCGCCAAGCTGGGCTTCGGCACGCAGACGCACCATCAGTTCTTCGCGCAGTTGTGCTGGTGAACTGTGTTCTAGCATCCAGTTGGCCAGTTCTTCCCGACCGAGGCGTTCTACCTGATAGGTTTTTTTACGGCTATTTGAATCTTCCTCTTCTATCGTCGAAATCCAGCCTTTTTGCAGCATGGCATTTAGTTCACGATAGATCTGCTGATGGGTAGCATTCCAGAAAAAACCCATGGAACGGTCAAAACGACGTGCCAGTTCAATGCCGGTACTGGGCTTTTCGATCAGGCTGGTGAGTAGAACATGCGATAAAGACATAAACGTCTCAAAAAAATGACTCTGGATTATTATGCAACATGTTGCATAAAAATCAATTCTGCACTATAAATTAGTGCAACAAGTTGCATAAGGCTGATATCTGATAGAAGTAATCAGTCAGCCTGAATAAAAATAGCCAGCACGTTTGCACGCTAGGGAGTTGAAATGTCTAAATATCCGAATTTACTTGCCCCACTGGATCTGGGTTTTACTACGCTTAAAAACCGTGTCCTAATGGGCTCTATGCATGTGGGCTTGGAAGAAGCACCGGGTGGTTATGATCGGATGGCTGCTTTTTATGCAGAGCGTGCCAAAGGTGGAGTAGCATTAATTGTCACCGGCGGAATTTCTCCGAACGATCATGGAGTGACTTTTCAGGGTGGATCCAAGCTTGATACAGTTGAAGAAGCTGAAAAGCATAAGGTGATTACGCAGGCAGTGCATGAAGCTGGCGGTAAAATTGCCATGCAGATCCTGCATACCGGACGATATTCCTATCAGGCAGAAAATGTCGCGCCGTCACCGATTCAGGCACCGATTAATCCGGTTAAACCGCATGCTTTGACTTCTGCAGAAGTGCAACAGACCATTGATGATTTCGCAAATTGTGCCAAGCTGGCTCAGTATGCTGGTTATGACGGTGTGGAAATCATGGGTTCGGAAGGCTACCTGATCAATGAATTTATCGCAGCACGTACTAACCACCGTGATGATGAATGGGGCGGCAGCTATGAAAACCGGATTCGCTTCCCGATTGAAATCGTGCGCCGTACCCGTGAAATGGTAGGTGAGAACTTTATTATCATTTACCGTCTTTCAATGCTGGATCTGGTAGAAGGCGGTTCAACATTAGAAGAAGTGATTCAGCTGGCCAAGGCAATTGAAAAAGCGGGTGCTACCATTATCAACACCGGCATCGGCTGGCATGAAGCGCGTATTCCGACCATCGCCACCAAAGTACCACGGGCAGCCTTTACCTGGGTAACACGCAAGCTGAAAGGGCAGGTAAGCGTCCCGCTCATCACCTCTAACCGGATTAATACACCGGAAATGGCTGAGTATGTATTGGCTTCGGGTGATGCGGATATGATCTCCATGGCTCGTCCAATGCTGGCCGACTCAGAGTTTGTATTAAAAGCTGAACAGGGCCGTAGCGATGAAATCAATACCTGTATCGGCTGTAACCAGGCCTGTCTGGATCATATTTTCTCGATGAAAATTGCCACCTGTCTGGTCAATCCGCGGGCCTGTTATGAAACCGAGCTAATTTTTAAAGAAACCAATGTAGCAAAAAATATTGCCGTGATTGGTGCAGGGCCGGCCGGTTTAAGTTTTGCTATCTATGCAGCGAATCGTGGTCATCATGTCACTATATTCGAAGCCGCTGCGCAGATCGGTGGGCAGTTCAATATCGCTAAAACCATTCCAGGCAAGGAAGAATTTTATGAAACTTTACGTTATTTTAAGCGTCAGATTGAATTGCAACCACGTATCAAGTTATTGCTGAATCGTAAGGCGACTTTTGAGCAGCTAGTTTCTGCAGAATTCGACGATATTGTGGTGGCAACAGGGGTAACACCGCGCCAGCTTAATATCCCAGGTATTGATCATCCTAAGGTGCTGTCTTATCTTGACGTACTGAGAGAGCGTAAACCAGTTGGTCAGCGTGTCGCGATTATTGGTGCAGGCGGTATTGGTTTTGATACAGCCGAGCTTCTCAGCCATGGTGCCGAAAGTGGTAGCGTCAATCCGGAAAAATTCTATGATGAATGGGGTATCGATACCGACTATGAAAATGTCGGTGGACTTAAACCTGCCCATGTAGAACAACCGCAGCGTGAAATTTATTTGTTGCAACGTAAACCAGCTTCTGTGGGTTCCAGTCTGGGTAAAACCACCGGCTGGATTCATCGTACAGGCTTGAAACACCGTCATGTAAAAATGATTGCAGGGGCAAGTTATGAAAAAATTGATGATCAAGGTTTACATATTGTCGTAAATGACAAACCTGCATTGCTGGAGGTCGATCAAATTATCATTTGCGCCGGTCAGGAATCTCATACTGCTATGTTTGATGAACTGAAAGCGGCAGGTAAAAGTGTTCATCTGATTGGTGGTGCGAAAGAGGCAGGTGAGCTGGATGCCAAGCGCGCAATCCGTCAGGGTGCTGAATTGGCTGCGGTGATCTGAAAATATTAAAACCTGCTTTCCTCCCTCTCCTTTAATAAAGGAGAGGGTTAGGGAGATGATTTAGAATAAAAAATCCCCCTTGCGAAGCAGTACTTCTCACCTTTAATAAAGGGGGGAATCCTGTCTATTAAAAAAGCATTTAAGCGTTTATTAAAAAAGATCAAAAAAAAGGACTCCAAAATGACCATCGAAACTACAAGAAAGTCCATTGCGCGCTGGCATGAGATGCTGGAAAAGGGTGATCTGTCGATCTTGAATGAGCTGCTTGCTGAAAATGTGGTATTTCGTTCGCCAGTGGCTTTTCAGCCTTATTCTGGAAAACAGGTGGTATTCTTTATCCTATCCAATGTAATTCAGGTCTTTGAAAATTTCACTTATCACCGTGAATTCTTCAGTGAAGATGGTAACAATGTCGTACTTGAGTTTTCTGCTCAAGTGGGCGATAAGAAACTGAAAGGAGTTGACATGATTCATTTTGATGATGAAGGTCAGATCACTGACTTTGAAGTCATGCTTAGACCTAAATCCGGACTAGAAGCTTTAGCCTTACATATGGGCCAACGGATGCAGTCATTCCAAGCTAAAACTTAATTCGAATTATTGATATCAAGTCGGCATGAAATTTGTAAATCACAGCTAGTAACGCTAGAGGGGATGACAGATGAAAATGTTGCTTAAAAAAATGGGTCAGCTTTCCAGTGAATATCTGGACCGCTTCAGTGGAGCAGATCAGCCGACCCTCTATTACAATCCGAATGGTATTTTTTCAGGATTAATTGAATATTTACCACAACTTAAACAGAAATACCGTCCTACGCCGTGGCTAGCCAATGCACATGCACATATTCTGTATCTGGATCTGATAAAAAAACGGACCATCAAGCTGAGATATGATTTGCTTGAGCAGCTAAAAATGTCAGATGGCGGTATTACCGGTATTGCATGGTATGGTCTGGATCTTCCTGCAAATACACCTACCATTGTTTTATTGCATACTATAACCGGTTCTCCTGAGTCAATGCGGGAACTGGTACGGGATCTGCATAAATATACCGGTTGGCGCGTGGCTTTATGCTTACGCCGTGGCCATGCCCACCTGCCAATGCCTGTCCCTAAAATGAATCTTTTTGGTTCGACCCAGGACTTGCGGGAACAGTTGCTTTATATCCAGGATAAATTTCCTCAATCCGATCTTTATGGGGTTGGCTCATCTGCCGGTACAGGTTTGCTTGTCCGTTATCTCGGCGAAGAAGGCGAACAGACACCATTAAAAGCCGCATTTGCCTTGTGTCCAGGCTATGACATGGAAACGGGATTCGATTATGTCCATCCATTTTATAGTAAGGTCATGACCAAAAAACTGATTAAGCGTTTTATCCAGCCTTATCAGGAAACCTGGCAAGTCTGTCCGAGCTGGAAAAGATTACTGGAAGTTAAAGATCTATCCGAGTTTGAACGACTCTATTTTGAGCTGGCCGGATTTAAAGATTATGTGAGTTATACGCAAGCCACCAATCCTATCTACGTCTTTGAAAATGTCAAAATTCCATTGATGATTTTGAATTCCGAGGATGATCCGGTTTGTAATATCCGGAATCTGGAGCCTCATAAGGATAAAATCAGAGCCATGCCGAATATTGTCGTGATTACCACTAAAAGAGGCAGTCATTGCGGTTTTTATCAAGGCTTGATAAAAACCGAATCATGGGCCACTCGTCTGATGGCAGATTACCTGATTCATTTATCTCGTACGCAAGTACAGGCATCTGCCTAAAAAGTCTTAATAAAAAACCCAGCAGATGCTGGGTTTTTTTGATGAATGATCTTGTAATTAGTTAAGTGCTGGCATTGCTGCGGCAATCGCATCAGCAACTGCATCATCTTCAGACTTGTTTTCTGGGTCAGAATTGGTTTTAGGTGCAGGTGCAGGTGAAGCAGGTTTTGAAACAGGCTCTTCACTGGTTTCCTTCACTGGTGTTGGCTCGCTCGTTTCCGGCTTTTTGATTTCACGGCGGATTTCAGTCGTTGTGTTTTCAGTTTGCTCACGTTGAATTTCAACCGTTGGCACCGCTTCTTCAATGACTTCTTCTTCTACTACCGGCTCAAGCGGTTCAAATTGTACCGGTTCTGGAGTTGAGATTTCTGATGCTGGAGCAACTTCTACTTGTTCTTCTTCTTTTGGTGCTTCTTTTTTTACACACGCAGTTAATGTCAGGCCAGTCAGGATTAGGGTGGAGATTAAAAGTTTCTTCATCATCATTGCATCAAACATAAAAGTGTGGAGGGGATACACCATTATAGCAGCAAAATGCAAGATAGAAATCATATGAACTTACTGTAATTTTTTAGGGGAATTGCTGTTAGAATAGTCAATTGTTTATTGTTCTTTGAATTGATGCGGATTGACTTTGCTTTCTAGGTACAAGGTAAAGTAAAATTGCGCAACATTGCAGGCCGATTTAGGCTCGATTGTACGAGAAACCCAATGACCCATTTTATTTTCGTTACTGGTGGTGTAGTTTCATCACTAGGTAAAGGTATTTCAGCTGCTTCTGTTGCTGCACTTTTAGAAGCTCGTGGTTTAAAAGTGACCATGGTAAAAATGGATCCATACATTAATGTCGATCCAGGGACAATGAGCCCATTCCAGCATGGTGAAGTTTTTGTTACAGAAGATGGTGCTGAAACAGACTTAGACTTGGGTTACTACGAACGTTTCTTGCGTCGTGCGAAAATGACCAAACTGAATAACTTCACATCAGGCCGTGTTTACCAGGATGTTCTGAACAAAGAACGCCGTGGTGACTATCTAGGCGGCACTGTGCAAGTTATTCCACACATTACTGACAATATCAAAGAGCGTGTACTTCGTGCAGGCGAAGGTTATGACGTTGCGATCGTGGAGATCGGCGGTACTGTAGGTGACATTGAATCTCTCCCATTCATGGAATCTGTACGTCAGTTGATGGTTGAACTTGGTCATAAACGTACCATGTTAATGCACTTAACGTTACTCCCATACATTAAGTCTGCAGCAGAATTAAAAACCAAACCAACACAGCACTCTGTTAAAGAACTCCTGTCGATTGGTATTCAGCCAGACATTCTAATCTGTCGTACAGAGTATGATGTAGATGCCGATACAACGCGTAAGATTGCATTATTTACCAACGTTGAAGCACGTGCCGTTGTGGTATGTAAAGATGCACGTTCGATCTACCAGATTCCACGTACATTCTACGAACAAAATGTTGATGATTTAATCTGTGAACGTTTTGGCTTTAACGATCTTCCTGAAGCTGATTTAACAGATTGGGATAACGTGGTAGAAGCCTTACTAAACCCTGAATACACGGTTCGTGTGGCAATGGTTGGTAAATATGTTGAACTTCCAGATGCCTATAAGTCGGTAAATGAGGCACTTCTACATGCGGGTATTCAAAACCGTGTGAAAGTTCAGATTGACTACGTAAACGCTGAAGAGCTTGAAAGCCAAGATGTAGCAGAAGTATTGAAAGATGCTGATGCGATTCTGGTTCCAGGTGGTTTCGGTGAGCGCGGTACTGAAGGTAAAATGAAGGCGATTCAATTCGCACGTGAGAACGGTGTGCCATTCCTTGGTATTTGCTTGGGTATGCAGTTGGCTGTAATCGAATACGCACGTAATGTTGCGGGTATTGCAGATGCGACTTCGACTGAATTTAACCGTTCAACCAAATCTCCATTGATTGGTCTGATTACTGAATGGCTAGATGAGCGCGGTGAAGTTCAGCAACGTTCTGCTGACTCGGATCTGGGTGGCACGATGCGTTTAGGTGCGCAAAAATCTGAACTGGTTGCAGGAACTAAAACTGCAGAAGTTTATGGTTCTGAAGAAATCATCGAGCGTCACCGTCACCGTTACGAGATGAATAACCGTTATATTCCTGTGCTGGAAGAAAAAGGCATGAAGATTTCTGGTTATTCTCCGGTACAACATCTGGTAGAAACTGTTGAAATTCCTGCACATCCTTGGTTTATTGCAGTACAATTCCACCCGGAATTTACCAGCTCGCCACGTGATGGACATCCATTATTTGCCAGTTTCATTGATGCTGCAAAAAAGCAGTACCAAAAAACCAAATAATGCGAGTTTAAGACACAACTAGGAAGTTTAAATGTCACAATTAAAACCACAAGAAATTGTACGTTTAGGCGATATACAAATGGCAAACCACTTGCCATTTGTACTATTCGGCGGCATGAACGTACTCGAGTCTAAAGACCTGGCTTTTGAAATTGCAGAGACTTATGTTGATATCTGCAAACGTCTAGATATTCCATATGTCTTTAAAGCAAGTTTTGATAAAGCCAACCGTTCAAGCCTGAACTCATTCCGTGGGCCTGGCCTGGAAAAAGGTCTCGAGTGGTTAGCAGACATTAAAAAACACTTTAATGTGCCGATCATTACCGATGTACATGAGCCGTATCAGGCAGCTCCTGTGGCGGAAGTTGCTGACATTATCCAGCTTCCTGCATTCTTAAGTCGTCAGACTGACCTGGTTGAAGCGATGGCAAAAACGGATGCCATCATCAACATCAAAAAAGCCCAGTTCCTGGCTCCGCACGAAATGCGCCATATTCTGCATAAGTGTCTGGAAGCGGGAAATGACAAGCTGATTCTTTGTGAACGCGGTTCATCATTTGGCTATAACAATCTGGTTGTAGACATGTTGGGCTTCGACGTCATGAAAGAAATGAATGTGCCAGTATTCTTTGATGTCACCCATGCCTTACAGACGCCAGGCGGTCGTGCTGACTCTGCCGGCGGTCGTCGTGCCCAGATTACTACACTGGCACGTGCCGGTATGGCAACAGGTCTTGCAGGTTTGTTCCTGGAAGCCCATCCAAATCCGGATGTGGCAAAATGTGATGGTCCTTGTGCCTTGCGTTTATCTCAACTAGAGCCATTCCTCGCTCAACTCAAAGAGCTGGATACTTTAGTGAAAGGATTTGAAAAATTAGATACCCATTGATGCAGTTTTAAGCATCCTGTTATTCAATCAACTGAGGAATTGTTCATGAGTCAAATCGTTGACATTCGTGCACGTGAAATTTTGGACTCTCGTGGTAACCCAACCATCGAAGCAGACGTTATCTTAGCATCTGGCGTAGTTGGCCGTGCATGTGCACCATCTGGTGCTTCAACTGGTTCTCGTGAAGCTTTAGAACTTCGTGATGGCGATAAAGCGCGTTACTTGGGTAAAGGCGTTAAAACTGCGGTGAACAACGTAAACACATTGATTCGTGAAGCGTTAATTGGTAAGTTAGTATTCGAGCAACAAGACATCGATCATACGATGATCGCGCTTGATGGTACTGAAAATAAAGAAAAACTAGGTGCAAACGCAACTTTGGCAGTTTCTCTTGCTGCTGCGCGTGCTGCTGCTGAAGAAAAGAAAGTTCCACTTTTCCAATACATCGCAGATCTTCGTAACAACAGCATTTTAACCATGCCTGTTCCAATGATGAACATCCTGAACGGTGGTTCACACGCAGACAACAACGTTGATATTCAAGAGTTCATGATTGAGCCTGTAGGCTTCACTTCATTCTCTGAAGCGTTACGTGCAGGTGCTGAAATCTTCCATTCTTTGAAATCAGTTTTAAAGAAACAAGGTTTGAACACTGCTGTAGGTGATGAGGGTGGTTTCGCGCCGAACCTTCGTTCAAACGAAGAAGCAATTACTGTTATTCTGGAAGCAATTGAAAAAACTGGCTATAAAGCTGGTTCTGACATCATGCTTGCACTTGACTGTGCATCTTCAGAATTCTACAAAGATGGCCAGTACATTCTTGCAGGCGAAGGCAACAAGGCATTCACAAGCAACCAGTTCTCTGACTATTTAGCAGGTCTGGTGAACCAGTACCCAATCATTTCAATCGAAGATGGTCTGGACGAATCTGACTGGGAAGGTTGGTCTTACCTGACTTCTATCCTTGGCGACAAGATCCAGTTGGTGGGTGATGATTTGTTTGTAACGAATCCGAAAATCCTGCAACGTGGTATCAATGAGAAAGTCGCTAACTCGATTCTGATCAAATACAACCAGATCGGTACCTTGACTGAAACTCTAGATGCAATCTATCTTGCGAAAGCAAATGGTTATTCTACAGTGATTTCTCACCGTTCAGGCGAAACTGAAGATTCAACGATTGCAGATCTTGCAGTGGGTACAGCAGCGGGTCAAATCAAGACAGGTTCACTTTGCCGTTCTGACCGTGTAGCAAAATATAATCAATTACTTCGCATTGAAGAATTGACTCATGCTGCATATCGCGGTAAAGCTGAGTTCAAGGGTTTGAACTAAGCGACTTATGTCAATGTTATTAAATGTATTCGACTCTTTGATGAGTAAAGTACTGTTGGGCCTTGCGATCGTTCTGATCGCAGGGTTTCAATATTTATACTGGTTTGGTGAAGGTGGTTATCATGATCATCAGCAACTGACCCAGAAAATCCAGCAACAAGTAGAATTAAATGAAGAGCTAAAAGAACGTAATCGCGTTCTCGCAGCAGAAGTCTATGATTTGAAGAATGGTATTGAAGCCATCGAAGAGCATGCACGTTTAGATCTTGGCCTGATTAAGCCTCATGAAACTTTTGTTCAAATGAGTACCATCAGCACCCAATATAAACCGATCTATCTTAATCCCAATTCTAAAGTAGACCTGCGAACCAATGAGTCAGCTGAAGTACCAACCACACCCTAAACTTTGGGCCATTCTTCCAGCTGCAGGTTCCGGTAGCCGTTTCTCTAAAACAGAGCTGAAACAATACCAGATGATTCAGGAGCAGACAGTTCTTGAACATACGGTGGCACGTCTAAATCAACTGCCTTTGGCGGGTTATGTTCTGGCGATTGGTGAACAGGACAACGTGGCGAAAACCCTGCCATTTTCCAGTCTGGAGAAGGCCCATTTTTGTCAGGGTGGTGCCGAGCGGGTGAACTCTGTATTGAATGCATTGATTTATTTATCTCAAATCACTTCTGAAGATGACTGGGTGCTGGTCCATGATGCGGCGCGTCCGTGTGTCAGTCAGGATTGTCTTCAGCAGTTAGTCAATGCGGCGATGACCAAGGATCAGGCTGCAATTTTGGCGATTCCGGTACGAGATACCCTGAAACGGGTCATGACTGGTTCTGATATTGAGGAAACGGTCGATCGCTCGATGCTCTGGCAAGCACAAACCCCACAAATGGCGAAACTGGGAGTCTTGAAGCGCGCCATTCAACAGGCGTTGAAAAATGGTGCAACCATTACCGATGAAGCCAGCGCACTGGAGCATATTGGTGAGCAGGTGAGTGTAGTTCAAGGGCGTTCTGATAATATTAAAATTACTTATCCGGATGATCTGGAACTCGCCAGGCTGATTTTACAAGCTCAGGCGTAAAAATGTATTCAAATAAAATTTAAATAAAAGCAGAATAAATCTGGCTATGGCGATCTATTCCCTATGGCTTTCACTTATAATTTTGCCATCATTCTTTTTTCACCTTCTGGCCAATGATACCTTCACAGCAGTATCGGTTTTTACGTCATTCTTTGCGTGATGGACGTAGTATTAACCCGCAAGATTCATCTCGATGGACCAAGTTGCACCTTGATCCGTGGTTATTGTGCTTTCTGATTCTGAATGCAATCCTGGGTTTAATGGTGGTGTATAGCGCGACCTCCGAAGACTCTGGCATGGTGGTGCGTCAGGCGATCAGTTTCGGAATTGGCTTTGTGCTGCTGTTTATCTGTGCGCAGATTCCACCGAAAGTCTATCAGGCGATTAGTCCATACCTGTATGCCTTCGGAATATTCATGCTGCTTCTGGTCTTTGTGATTGGTGAAAAACGTTTAGGTGCAACCCGCTGGATTACCTTGCCAGGGGTAGGAAGTATGCAACCGAGTGAGGTGATGAAATTTGCGATGCCTTTGATGATGGCCTGGTATTTTGCACGCAAGCCGTTTCCTCCCAAATTTTTGCATATTGTCGGGGCTTTGATTTTATTGGGGATACCATTTGTTTTAGTGGCACTTCAGCCTGATTTGAATATTGGTTTGGTGATTCCCGGTATTTTTGTTCTATTTTTAAGTGGGATGTCGTGGCGTCTGATTGGTGGTGCAGCGGCGGCAGTAGCCGTGGCAGCTCCGGCTGCATGGATGTTCGTACTACAGGAATATCAAAAAAAACGTATCACCACGTTGTTCGATCCGGAGTCAGATGCCTTGGGCGCGGGCTGGAATATTATCCAGTCCAAAATCGCCATTGGTTCAGGCGGTTCCACAGGTAAAGGCTATACTGAAGGTACGCAATCGCATTTGGGTTATCTCCCTGAACATCATACTGACTTTATTATGTCGACCTATGCCGAAGAATTCGGTTTTATTGGTGTTTTCCTGCTGTTCAGTTTATTCACTGCCATTATTATTCGCTGTTTGATGATTGGTTTAAACAGCTTTCATAACTTTGGCCGTTTATATGCTGGAGCCATGGGACTGACTTTCTTCTTCTTTGTATTTTTAAACTCAGGCATGGTGAGCGGGATTTTACCTGTAACTGGAGATCCATTGCCGCTGATGAGTTATGGTGGAACGGCAGTGATTTCCATGCTGGCCGGGATGGGCATTGTGATGTCGATTCATACCCATCGATAAATTATTCTAAAAGTTGGACTTTTTCCGGCTTTCTTATAGACTTAAGATAAGTTGTTTTAAAAATCCAGTTGGGCCAGAAGAAAAAAAGAATATTCTAGAACTCGTATTAAATTAAAAAAGCCCTCATTTGAGGGCTTTTTTAATTTAATACTTTAACTGAGAAACCAGGTGTAATAGCCCCAGATCATTAAAGGCCAGGCTAAAAATGGACTAAACAGCCATTTCCAGAACCAGTGGCGCGGCATAAAGCCCACACCATGGACAAAGCCTCCAGAAATACCAATCATAATATACATCATGGCACTATGGCTATATTCACCATTGGCATCCAGCATTGCGGAAGGATGAACCAATAACACGGCTGCGAGAGGAAAAGCCAGGAGGCAGGAAATCATCATCGCAAATTTGTTTGGTTTCTTGTCTACAACGGTTTTCTCAAGCGCAGCTTCGGTCATGTTTTATTCCTCATCCAGGTCTTGATGTTGTTCCATGTAAATGGCAGCAATTACACTGGCAAAACACGCCATCAGTACACCCAGAATCCAAGCAAAATACCACATAGTTGTCTCTCCTTAAGACATAGCCTTAGTACAGGCTATGTGAATTATCTTCAATGTGTTTGTTGGTAATCACGCCCCACATCTTGTAATAACACCAGGTGGTATAGATGAGGATCAGTGGAACAAAGATACAGGCAGCAACGGTCATAACGGTTAAGGTATTTTTACTAGATACCGCATCCCACATAGTCAGACTTGCAACCGGGTTAATGCTTGAAGGCATCAGGAAAGGGAACAGGGCAAAACCGGCAGTCAGGATGGCACCGATGACAGCCAGAGATGAACCTAGGAAGCTCAAGCCTGCTTTGTTTTTACCTGCTGCCAAGACAATGATCAAGCCACCCAAAATTCCGGCAATAGGCGCTGCCATCGTGATTGGATAAGTCGAATAGTTGTTCATCCAGCCTGGATTGGCATTGGTCAATACTTCTTTTGCGAGCGGATTAGCAACACCATTGGTATCAAAAGGTGTAACTAGGGTATAGCCTTGAATACCACCAAAGTACAGCCAAGCGCCTGCAGCCAGGAAGGTAACCAGATAAACCAGACCCATGATTTGTGTTGCTTTGGCAGAACGCTGACGTAGGTCACCATCTGTACGCAGCATTAACCATGCACCACCATGTGCACACAGCATCGATAAGCTGACCAGACCACAGACAATTGCAAACGGATTAAGCAGGGCAAAGAAGCTACCAGTATAAGTAGAACGTACAGTTTCATCTAAAGTAAATGGTACACCGAGGAACATGTTGCCGAATGCCACACCGAAAACCAAGGCAGGTACTGCACCGCCAATGGCTAGACCCCAGTCCCATGAATTGCGCCATTTGGTATTTTCCAGCTTTGAGCGATAGTCAAAGCCAACCGGACGCAGAAACAGGGCAAACAGGACCAGTAGCAGGGCCCAGTACATGCCGGAGAAGGCAGTTGCATAGACCATTGGCCAGGCAGCGAATAACGCACCGCCGGCAGTAATAAACCAGACCTGATTACCGTCCCAGTGCGGCGCAATGGTATTGATCGCTGCACGGCGCTCGCTATCATTTTTGCCCACAAATGGCATGATCGCCATGGAGCCCATATCGAAGCCGTCGGTGAGGGCAAAGCCAATCAGCAATACGCCGACCAGCACCCACCAAATGATTTTTAATAATTCATATTCGATCATGCTTGAGTCTCCCCATTTGACTTTTCTGCAGCTGCAAGCTTTTCAAAATGGTATTTACCAGTATGCAGTGAGCTTGGGCCAAGACGTGAGAACTTGATCATCAGATACATCTCGATAATCAGTAACACGGTATAGAATGCTGCCAATGCAAGGATTGAACCCCAGACATCACCTGTGCTTAAGCTTGATGCTGAAAGATGCGTCGGTAATACCTCACCAATAGTCCATGGTTGACGACCTACTTCTGCTACATACCAGCCAGTTTGCGCAGCAACCCAAGGTAAAGGCAGTGCAAATAAAGCAAATTTCAATAACCATGGTTTGTTTTCAGCATTACGTTTTGCTACCGCAAAAGTTGCCAGTGCAAATAAAAGCAGCATCAGGAAGCCGGAAGCTACCATCGCACGGAAGGCCCAGAACAGGCTTGGTACGTGTGGAATGGTATCTTTAGCAGCAGCTTTGATTTGCTCATCAGAGGCATCAACAACATTTGACGTGTATTTTTTCAGAAGCAGACCGTAGCCTAAGTCTTTTTGACTTTCTTCAAAAGCGGTTTTCAGTTCTGGAGACTGATCACCAGCACGTAATTTTTCCAGTTGTGAATAGGCCACCATACCATTACGGATACGTGCTTCATGCTGAACCAGCAGGTCCTTAATACCTGTGACTTGTTCTGTAGTAGAACGTGTGGCAATCAGACCCATCACATAAGGAATTTTCACTGCATAATCTGTAGTCATGGTTTCCTTATTCGGGATACCGAACAAAGTAAATGATGCAGGTGCAGGATGGGTATCCCATTCGGCTTCAATTGCTGCCAGTTTGGTTTTTTGTACATCGCCCAACTCATAACCTGATTCATCACCCAGTAAAATCACTGAAAGTGTAGAAGCAAGCCCAAAGATAGCTGCAATGGCAAAAGAACGGCGTGCAAAAGGCAGGTCACGTTTTTTCAGCATGTAGTAACTTGAAATAGCCAGTACGAAGATGGCACCTGTGACATAACCCGCAGATACGGTATGCACAAATTTAACCTGAGCGACCGGGTTAAAGATCAGTGCAGCAAAGTCCACCATTTCCATGCGCATGGTTTCATAGTTAAATGCCGAACCGACCGGGTTTTGCATCCAGCCATTGGCGACCAGAATCCAGAGTGCGGACATGTTCGAGCCTAAAGCTACCAGCCAGGTTACGGCCAGATGTTGCACTTTGGAAAGACGATCCCAACCAAAGAAGAACAAGCCAATAAACGTCGATTCAAGGAAGAAGGCCATCAAACCTTCAATCGCCAGCGGTGCACCGAAAATATCACCGACATAATGCGAGTAATACGCCCAGTTGGTTCCGAACTGGAACTCCATGGTCAGGCCGGTGGTTACCCCTAAGGCAAAGTTAATACCAAACAGTTTTCCCCAGAACTTGGTCATGTCTTTATAGATTTCTTTGCCGGAAATCACATAGGTGGTTTCCATAATGGCAAGCAGAAATGCCAGACCTAGCGTCAGTGGAACAAAAATAAAGTGATACATCGCGGTCATGGCGAACTGGAACCGCGAGAGATCGACCACGCTTTCAGAAATCATCAACGTGTCTCCTGGATTTGGGAAGGATTGCCGGCGATACGCTCGGCGACTTGGTTATCAAAATTTTTAGGAATCGTAGGCGCATCAAACCAGATATTTTTAATTATCATTAGTAAAATAACCTTGATAATTAAAATGGCGGTTATTTCTCTAACCACTCTCTGGTTTAGATTTTTGGGAACTAAGCTCATTCGACTAAGCCTGTTATATGACTTGTTGTATATTATTAATCTATTGTAACTAAAAAATAAATAGACGATACAGTTTAAATAAATATATATTTATAAGTATTTGAAAATAATAAATATATATTTATATGAGTTAAAATTTATTCTAAATATTTTTTTATGTAATTTTATTGGTTTTTAAATCCGACTAAAATGCTTATATTTATATATTTTAATGTAGATTATTTTGGTTGTAATAATATTCTCCTATTTTTAAATCTGATTAAAATGCTTGGTTTTAAAATAAAGAATAAAATTAATCAAACTAAATTGGTTGGTTTTATAAGGGTTGAATATCAGTGTCACAATCTTTCTCATCTTATTTATTTTGATAAAAAACACGCAAAAGAAAGAACATGCTGGAGGCATGTTCTTTTTAAGCTTTGTGAGGGAGGCTGGACTTAGAAGTCGTAACGCATGCCTAGAGAAAGACCTAGGCTGTCTTCACCGCGTACGCCACCTACAGTATTGGTACGACCTTGTGCCCAAGGGGTAAGGTTTGAGTTTTCATCATTTAGTACAGTTGCTATGTTGCCATAAATGCGGACTGTTGGATCTAAACGGTGCTCAAGTCCGATTGCCAGTAAAGTTGCATTTGCATCGTCCGCATCGACATCGCGGTGGAATACTTCACCACGGAATGAGGTTTTTGGTGCAAATTTATATTCACCGGCTACACCAAATACTTGTGCATCTGGGTTTGCTTCAGAATTATCGTGTTGAAGGAATTGGTATAAACCACCCAAGTTGAATTCAGGTGTGATTTTGTAAGCACCAGCAATACGGAAACCATCGCGTTCGCCACGACCTGCATCTTCTTCATAATGTTCATAGGCAGCAGCAAAATCAACTTTGCCTTCTTTATAGGTTAAAGCGAGATCGTATGCTTTATCATCGCGATTATCTTTATTAGTAGTAGTTGTGGTTCCCGGTACGACTACTGTTACTGGACCATTCACAGTTTCAATTACAGTAGTTTTTGGTGAAGACGTTGATACGCTATCAGGGCTATTACCTTCGTGTAAAGAAAGTGCTGCTAAAACATTAAAGCCACCGCCAAACTTAGGTGATTTATATTCAATGGTATTGTTATTACGTTCATCAAAACGCAAGTTGCCAGCACGTGTGACGTTACGAACATCACCGACCATATCACCAAAGAAGTTGACCGGGCCACGTGCTACTTTGAATGGGCTGTCAAAACGGCCGATACGCGCTTGACCAAAATCACCTTTTAAACCAACAAAAGTATCGCGAGTTGCAAATTCAACATCATCATTTGCAGAACCACTTGCAAAGTTAATTTCCTGTTCGATTTGACCAAATACGGTCATACCATTTTCTAGTTTTTGTTCAGCTTTAAAGCCTAGGCGTGAAGAGTTTGAAGAAAGACCTACTTCGTTATAATCCTGGCCATCATCCAGATAATCTAAAGAAACGTGTGCACGACCATACACTTTAACATCAGCAGCAGCTGCCATGACCGGTGTTAAAATTGTTGCCCCAACTGCTAATGCGCAAAGAGTTTTTTTCATGTGTAGCTCCAATAAGACTTTTTTGGTCCTAACAAAGGTGTTGTGGTAGCTTTGTTAAATTTTGCTACCGTCCTGTATTGGTGCTAAGTATTAATTACAAATAAGACAGTAAGATTAAGGAAATATTTCAAATCTATTAAATGTTTCGTTTTGTAAAAATATTGGGTGTGGGCGAATTTGTGTTCTAAAAAATTATTACTATTCAAAATTTTGTCTTGGTATTTTTTATCAGCTTTTCTAAAGCGTAAATTAAAATGCACGATGAGGGCGAAAAAAATGGAGCCGAAGCTCCATTTTTGGATGTTAAGAATTTCTTAAAGGGCAGCTTTGATTTTCTCGGCCAAGGCTTTGATTTTTTCCTGATCGCCCATCTGCACAGCATGTTTGCCAAGATTGTGTAAAGAGGTTGGCACCAGATGAAAATGTATATGCGGTACCGTCTGACCCGCTGCAGCGCCAGATAACTGCATCAGTACGATGCCATCTACCCCTAAACCTTTTTCAATGGCTTTTGCAACTTTCTGTACGATCTGAATCGTATAAGCAGCCGCTTCAGGTGGCAAATCCAGTAAAGTGATTGCAGGAGTCTTCGGAACTACCAGTGTATGACCGTCTGCCTGAGGCATGATGTCCATAAATGCAAGAACTTGGTCATCTTCATACACTTTTATCGCAGGAAGTTCACCGCGTAGAATTCGTGCAAAAATATTCTGATCATCATAAGTCATAAGTACATTCCTTGAGCGTCATTAAACTGAATTATTTACAGTTCAATTCTTTCTGACGTTCTTTGATCGCGTCAAGACGTTGTTGCTCTTTTTCCGAGAATTTTGGCTTGGTTGTATAACAATTATCATTACCGAACTTGGCTTTTGCTTCAGGATCTTTGAAACAGAAACCTTTAGACGCGTAAATTACGTCGTGATCATTTTTTAATTTTTTGCACTCTTGTTCAGATGCAAGAACCGATGTTGAAGCCCCGAACAAAGTTGCAAAGCCAATCAATGCCGCAACAGAAAATTTCTTCATGAGAGTTTCCTCTGGGTTATCCACTATTTGTACCTGCTTAACAGTCACAATATGAGGTTTCGTTATCATTATTCAATGGCGAGATATTACTCAATGGTAATATTACTCCATGATTCATACATTTTTACAGCACTGGAAAAATCACTGTTTTTATCCGATAGATCGCTAGCTGCCTGAATCAGGTTCTGGGTTAAAGATAACACAGGTGCAGAAAGTTTGGCTTCGCGGGCGAGATCGATTGCAATCCCGGTGTCTTTGGCCAGAAGTGGCAGGGCAAAGGTTACAGGAAAACTTCGATTTAAAATCCGCTGTGGCAATACGGTTTCGGTCACCATGCTTTTCCCACTTGAAGCATTAATGCAATCTAGTGCTTCATGCAGATTTACTCCATGTGCTTTCAGGGTAGTAAAGCCCTCAGCAACGGCACACAGGTTTACAGCCATTAACATATTATTTACCGCCTTCACAGCAAAACCCGCACCAGATTCACCCACATGCTTGATCAGTTTGCCAAAAGCCCGCATCGCAGGGAGAGCATGTTCATAACCCTGTACATTGCCACCCACCATCACAGTTAAAGTACCATTTTCAGCACCAATGGTCTGGCCACTGACAGGTGCATCCAGAAAAATCACCCCACGTTCAGCCAGTTGTACTGCCAGTTTTTGCGCTGAATCCGGTACGCCACTGGTACAGTCGACCCAGACTGAGCCGGATTTAAGCGGTAAATCTTCCAGAAGTTGCTCTACATCGGTACTGGTTGGCAGGCAGGAAAAAATCACATCTGCCTGAACAGCCTGTTCAAGGCTAACAGCCTGGGTGCCATATTCAGCAGCATGCTCTTCTGCCTTGTTGAAAGTACGGTTCCAGACATAGACCGTATCAAAATGCTTGGGTAAATGTGCTGCCATACGATAACCCATTGCACCTAAGCCGATAAATGCGACTGACTGAATCATGCTGTACCCTCTGCATATGTATAAATATATTGATAAGTTTGAATATTTTTACTGGTACTTAAATCTGCTTTAAGCGTCGAGACGTTTTGAGCGTTGCACCAGCCAGGTCGTCATTTTTGGCCAGAATGTATTGGCTGTTTTCTGATTGGACATCAGGCCGAGATGACCGCCTGGAATCAGAGTAAACGTCTTATCCTGGCTACTTGTCAAATCCAGCAATGGTCTGGCGGATGATTCTGTCACAATCTGGTCAGTTTGACCTGCACCTACCAAAAGGGAGCAGCTAATATTCTTGAGCTCAATGGTACGACCATTCAAAGTAATAGAACCCTGCTTTAATGGATTTTGTAGCCACAAATGCAGCATCATGTCCTGATTAATCCCACCTGGATAATCGATCATTTTATTCAGGAAATTTCCCATAGTTGCGTGTTCATAGACATCTTCGGCACGATCAAGATTTAGCAAAAACCGCTTTTGGCTTTTGAACCAGCCAATCGGGTCAAGTAACTTAAAGCCCAAGGCATTTAAAATACCCGGTGTATGAATATACTGTTTCGGAATCAACCCTTGATGAATGGCCTGTTTTAGATTTTTATTTTTAGAAATCAGTTTATTGGTTGTAGAAAACAGTTTGCCGACACGTCCTGAAGCGTAGCTGTCAATCGGACTGCCGACTACGATCAGATTCTTGACATGTTCAGGCGAATGTAAGGCAGTATAAAGCATGACAAATACGCCTGCCATACTCCAGCCATGCAGGGAAATCAGCTGACTACCTGAATGATTGCAGATCGTTTCAATAGACTGGGGAATAGCAGAATCGATAAAAGATAAAAAGTTCAGATGACGATGCTTAAAGTCAAAACGTTTCCACTCCACCAGATAGACATCAAAACCGCTATGCTGAAAATGCTTGACCAGTGAACGATAGGGATACAGGTCATAGATATCCATATTAACGGCCAGGGGAGCAATAAAGACCAATGGTTCCTTATATTTTTTGTCGGGTGAGGCGTAATATCGGATTTTGTAAAACTGGGTGCCAGCAATATATTCAAAAGGGGTTTTTTGCGACAGAATCAGTGAGGAGGCATTAAACACCCGGGTCTTGAGGTGTTTCAATTTTTTTTGCTGACGCTGAAAATTTTGTTTTAACTGAATCATGTAAATAAAATATCCGTATCCGCGGAAGGATTGATCGAAGTCTAAGCAATAATCGCTTATTATGCCTTGACCTGAAATAGCTTAGGCGCTCAAAATGTTGGCAATTTTTTACAAAAGGCAGCCTTAGGGCTGAAGTAAAGTGATGAGCCAGCAAGACGATATTAACTACCAATTAGAAACTTTAGCCATCCGTACTGGTCACACCCGTAGCTTTGAGGGTGAACATGGCGAACCGATTTTTCTAACATCGTCATTTGTTTATGAAAATGCCGCAGAAGCTGCCGCAAAATTTTCAGGCCAAGAGCCGGGTAATATCTACTCTCGCTTTACTAACCCAACCGTTACCATGTTTGAAAAGCGTCTGGCTGCTTTAGAAGGTGCAGAGCGCGCCGTTGCCACCAGTTCAGGTATGGCAGCGATTATGGCAGTATCAATGGCATTTTTGAAAGCAGGTGATCATGTAATCTGTTCACGTGCAGTATTTGGTTCCACTGTTTCTTTATTTGAAAAATATGTTGCTAAATTCGATGTAGCAGTTGATTTTGTGGACTTGACTGATCTGGATGCCTGGAAAAATGCCATCAAGCCAGAAACCAAATTACTTTTTGTAGAGTCTCCATCCAATCCGCTGGCAGAAGTGGCAGACATTCAAGCCCTGGCAGATATTGCCCATGCCAATAATGCTTTGCTGGCCATTGATAACAGCTTCTGTACCCCAGTATTACAACAACCAATCAAATTTGGTGCTGACCTCGTTGTATATTCAGCTACGAAGTACCTTGATGGTCAGGGTCGTGCATTAGGCGGTGCAGTCGTAGGTAATCACAAGCTACTGGAAGAAATCTTTGGTTATGTGCGTACTACCGGCCCGTCAATGAGTCCGTTCAATGCCTGGGTGTTCCTAAAAGGCTTGGAAACGCTACGCTTACGTATGCGTGAACATTCTGCCAGTGCTCAAAAACTGGCGGAATTTCTGAATGCGCATCCGAAAGTTGAAAAAGTGTATTACGCAGGTTTGCCTGAGCATGTTGGGCATGCACTGGCAGCAAAACAGCAAACCGGTTTTGGTGGTATTGTGTCTTTTGAAGTGAAAGGTGGTCGTGAAGGCGCCTGGACAGTAATTGACAATACCAAGTTCATTTCAATTACTGGTAACCTGGGTGATGTGAAATCAACAATTACTCATCCGGCAACCACGACTCATGGCAAATTGTCTCCAGAAGCCAAGGCAGCAGCAGGCATCCGTGAAGGTTTAATTCGCGTTTCTGTCGGTTTGGAAGAGATTGGTGATATTATTCGTGATATTACTCGCGGTTTAGATCTTATTTAATTTTATAAATTTATGTTCGGAGATATTTATGAACATTAACATGTTGATGCAGCAAGCTCAGCGTATGCAAAAAGAAGTTGAAAATAACGTAAAAAAAGCCAAGGAAGAGCTGGCGCAAACTGAAGTGCATGCGGAAGCGGGTGGTGGTCTGGTGAAAGTGACCATGACTTGCCGTAATGTAGTAAAGCGTATCGAAATCAATCCAGAATTACTTCAGGATGATCCAGACATGATTGAAGACCTGATTGCAGCTGCAATGAATGATGCAGCGCGTCAGGCAGAACTGGTTTCTGATGAAAGAATGAAAGCAGCAAATTCGGGCATGGGTTTACCACCTGGCTTGGCTGGCATGTTCTAAGGAAGAATGCGCAATGTTTAGTGATCGTTTTGATCAACTGGTTCAAGCATTACGCATATTGCCAAGCGTGGGGCCGAAATCGGCTCAGCGCATGGCATTGCACTTGATCATGAAAAATCGTGAGGGTGCAGTAGGTCTGGCACATGCCTTGACTGAGGCAACCAACCACATTCATGAATGCTCGATCTGTCATTCACTTACTGAAGATGAAGTCTGCAATATCTGTACGTCTCTTGATCGTGATGATGAACTGCTGTGCGTAGTGGAATCTCCGGCAGATGTGATGGCGATTGAACAAAGCGGCAGTTTTCGTGGTAAATATCATGTATTGGGCGGACATCTGTCTCCACTTGACGGGATTGGTCCGGAAGAAATTGGTATTCCGTATTTGTTGCAACGCTTGAGTCAGGGGCGGGTCAAAGAAGTGATTCTGGCCACCAATGCGACAGTTGAAGGGCAGGCCACGGCACATTATCTGGTAGAAGCCAGTAAACATTTGCCAATCCAGATGACCCGTATCGCACAAGGTGTACCGCAAGGCGGAGAACTGGAATATGTCGATAGTCACACTTTGAGTCAGGCTGTGCATAATCGTATGCGAATTAAGTAAAATATTAATTATCTTTTTTCGATATATAATATAAAAAATATATTATTAAGAAGTTTTAGTGTCTTATTATCTGCAGTTATCTGAGAAAAATGAAACAAATAGTTTAAGTAAGGCATAATATTTTTATATATAAATTCTATATATGGGGTAATATGGTTTTATCGAGCATCTAAATTTAGACTCAGTCTTTATGTTTCAATTTATTCAACACCAGCACGACTTAACTCCTGTACTGAAACTAATGGACCAGAATTCAGTTTACGGGTTGGATACCGAGTTTATCAAGGTCGATACCTTGTGGCCTAAGCTGGGTGTGTTCCAGATTAATGTAGACAACCAGGTTTATTTGCTGGATGGCACCACACTGGATCTGACTGAGTTCCTTAATAAAATTTTTGACGCACAGCAAAATATTTTTCATGCCTGTAGTGAAGATATCGACCTGATCTATCACTATACCCAGAAAAAATCGCTGAGTAATGTATTCGATACCCAGATCGGTATGTCATTTCTGGGACATGGTTTGCAAGTTAGCTATCAAAATGCACTCAAGCAGATGCTGGAAGTCGATATTGAAAAAGACCAGACCCGTTCTGACTGGCTGGCACGTCCACTCAGCTCAGACCAATTACTGTATGCGGCCAATGATGTGCATTATCTGGTACAACTGTCGGAAAAAATCAAACATGAGCTGGATGCGAAAGATCTGCTGGATTTTGCCTTACAGGATTGTCGTTTCCTGACACAGGAAATTGGTAAAGATACACCTACGGCCTTGTTGTATCAGGATGTTGGAAATTACCGGCATTCACGCCGTCAACTGATGCAATTGCAGCAATTGATGGTCTGGCGTGATCAGATTGCCAAAGCATTGAATCAGCCACGCAGTTTTATCCTGAAAAATTCGAGCATGATTGATCTGGTCGAAAAGTTTCCGCGCAATAATTTTCAGCTTAGCCATGTTAAAGATATTCGGGGCAATATTTTACGCGAACATGGCAAAACGATTTTAGATCTGTTGAAATTCCTGCCTGACCAGGCCGAATGGCCCTTACGCCTGGCACGTCCAATCCGCCACTCTTCCCGAGATATCGGCGACAGAATTGATGCAATTATTCAACATGTGGTCAATGAAACCTCGATTCCCAAAGAAGTGCTGATGCGCAAGAAATGGTTGAATGCACTGTATCAGCATGTAGTCTTTCACAAGGATGAACAGGATCTGCCGGATTATCTGCTTGGATGGCGCTATGAGTTATTAACTCGGCCCCTGATTGAGGTATTGCATCAGGATGAATCTTATCTGTCTACCCAGATGAAAGTCAGCGAGTGATTGGCTGCAGGATTGGTTAAAGAAAAAGCAATTATACAAAATCACGACTGATGCATGAGACGTGGCTAATGTTTCTGTCTTTTTTTTGATGTATCCTTGCGGTTGTTTTTCCAGAAAAGTCGTTTGAAATATGCAAGTGTCTATCTACAAATCCAGCAAAAAAAGTGAAATGTATCTGTATGTGGCGCGTCCTGCGAATGAAAGCGAAGCTGAAACATTCGAGCCTTTAAGTGTATTAACTGAAGCGGTACAGGCAGCATTTGGGCGTGCGACTTTTGTCATGCATCTTGAATTAAGCGAATCACGTAAACTGGCACGTGCCAATGTTCTGCATGTGATGGATTCTATTGAAACCCGCGGTTTCTTTCTGCAAATGCCGCCCGAAGGTTTAATTGACCCGAATGCTGTAGAGCCAGAAGGGCTTCGTGGTGCTTAATGTTAATTCAGGAGTTGTGAAATGAATGGTTATGTCGCTGTATTAGACTCAATTCCTGAACAGAGCATTGCCGTGGCAGTTTACCTGCTCGGCAGCTTGATTGCTTTATGGTGCTGGTATGGTGTGACCAAACGCTTGCCTAAACCTATGGGTGGTTTTTTGTGGATTATGGCCTTCGCTGTTTTGCTGACACCCACTGTGTCTGAGGGACCGAATGCTTCCATTGCACCCGCGATTTTTGGGCTGTTATTCGGGATGCTGACCAAAGAGCAGCCTTTAGTTTGGATTAATGCGTCACTTATTTTATTTGTCATTGGGATCGGTTCTGTGATTGGCTATTGCTGGTCGACTTATGTGTCGAACAAAAGCAATATTCGTGTTCACGAGAAAAGTTCACCGCTGTAAGTAAAAAATAAGGTTCAATCATGTCTGCTGATATTCAACAATTTTCAGGTACCGATCAGTACATTGCGACTGACAGTTTAAAACTTGCGGTGAAAGCTGCACGCAGTTTGCAAAAACCGTTACTGGTCAAAGGTGAGCCGGGTACAGGTAAAACTTTACTGGCCGAGCAAGTCGCACAAAGTCTGGGTTTAAAATTGATCACCTGGCACATTAAATCCACCACCAAAGCACAGCAAGGCCTGTATGAATACGATGCCGTATCGCGCCTGCGCGATAGTCAGTTGGGTGATGATCGTGTCTATGACATCAAGAACTACATTAAGCCTGGCAAATTGTGGGAAGCCTTTACCAGTGAAGAGCGCTGTGTCCTGCTGATTGATGAAATTGACAAGGCAGACATCGAGTTTCCAAATGACTTGCTGCATGAACTTGATAAAATGTCGTTCTATGTATACGAGACAGGCGAAACCATTACGGCAACACAGCGTCCAATCGTAATCATTACCTCAAATAATGAAAAAGAATTGCCAGATGCTTTCCTGCGCCGTTGCTTCTTCCATTACATCGAATTCCCGGATGAAGCCACTATGCGTGAAATCATCGATGTGCATTTTGCCAATATCTCTGCAACATTGGTGAATGAAGCCTTACAGGTATTCTTCCAACTTCGTAAAGTTCCGGGTTTAAAAAAACCACCTTCAACTTCTGAACTGATCGACTGGCTCAGCCTGCTCATGGCAGATGATATGCCGGAAGATATTCTGCGCAATACTGATAAATCCAAAGCAATTCCGCCTCTATACGGCGCCTTGATTAAAAATGAGCAAGATGTACAGTTGCTTGAACGTCTAGCATTTATGTCACGTCGTTAAGGGAGAAACACGCATGTTTGTGCGACTGTTTTATACCTTACGCAAATACGGCGTACCGGTATCGACCCGCGAATTGATTGACCTGAATCAGGCGGTTGCTGCAGGTCTGGTGTTTGCCGATCAGGACGAGTTCTATCAGCTGGTCAAAACCGTCATGGTCAAAGACGAGCGCTATTTCGACAAGTTCGATCGTGCCATGAAAGACTATTTTGATGGTATCGCGACCTTTGATCTGGATGAACTACTAAATCAGGTGCATAAGCTGCCCAAAGACTGGTTCGATCTCGAATTACTCGAGAAGCATCTGACCCCGGAGCAGCGCGAAGAGCTGAAAAAAGCCGGATCGCTAGAAGAACTGATGAAAATGCTGGAAGAGCGTCTGCGCGAACAGCATAAAAAACATCAGGGCGGTAACAAGATGATTGGTACCGGTGGTACTTCACCCTTTGGTGCCTATGGCGATCATCCTGAAGGTGTGCGTATTGGCGGGCCGGGACGTAAGCGTTCTGCGGTGAAAGTCTGGGAGCAGCGTCAATACCGCAATCTGGATGATGAACAGATTTTGGGTAGCCGCCAGATGCAGATGGCATTGCGCCGTTTGCGTAAGTTTGCCCGTCAGGGTGCAGCCGAAGAACTGGATATTGATGGTACGATTCGTGAAACGGCCAAGCAGGGTATTCTGGATGTACAACTGGTGCCCGAGCGTCGTAACCGTATTAAAGTTTTAATGCTGTTCGATGTCGGTGGTTCGATGGATGCGCATATTGCCCAGTGTGAAAAGCTGTTCAGTGCTGCGAAAACCGAATTCAAAACCCTGGAATATTTTTATTTTCATAACTGTCTGTACGACTATGTCTGGAAAGATAATGTCCGTCGTTCCAGTTCACGCATGAATACCTGGGATTTGTTCAATACCTATGGCCGCGATTACCGCGTGATTGTGGTCGGTGATGCCAGTATGGCACCGTATGAGCTGAATTCTGTCGGTGGTTCGGTTGAATATATGAATGATGAAGCTGGACAGGTCTGGTTACAGCGTCTGCGTCAGCATTTTGATAAAACTGCCTGGCTGAATCCGGAAGAAGAAAAATACTGGCATTACACCCATACCATTGGTCTGATCCAGCAAATATTTGAAAATCATATGTTTCCAATGACACTGAAAGGCATTGAAGACATGACCAAATATCTGGCGCGTTAATTCCATTTATCTATAAGTGACTTTAGTTAGAGTTATTAGTGATTTAAAACAAATTATTCTAGTATAAAGTCACTCATTATCTCTTATTTAAAATTTCAGGCATGATTATGACTCATCAAATTAATGGTATTGCATTACCCAATGAAGAGGGTTTTTTTGGTCGATATGGCGGTCAGTTTATTCCACCCGATCTGAAACAGGCCATGGATGATATTAATGTGGCCTATCAGGAAATTCATCAGACTGAAGAATTTCAGAATGAACTGAAAGACCTGTTTGCTCATTATGTCGGTCGTCCAAGTCCACTATTTCATGCCAAACGCCTTTCTGAACAGCTTGGCGGGGCGCAGATTTATCTGAAACGTGAAGATCTGAATCATACCGGCGCGCACAAGATCAATCACTGTCTGGGTGAAGCTTTACTGGCCAAATATATGGGCAAGACCAAAGTCATCGCAGAAACTGGTGCCGGCCAGCATGGTGTTGCTTTGGCAACTGCATGTGCCTTGGTGGGTATCCCATGTGAAATTCATATGGGGCAAGTGGATATCGAAAAAGAACATCCAAACGTCGTCAAGATGAAAATTCTGGGTGCCAAACTGATTTCTGTGACTCGCGGTACAGCTACGCTTAAAGATGCAGTCGATAGCGCTTTTGAAGAATATTTGAAAGATCCGAAAAATTACATCTATGCTATCGGTTCAGTGGTTGGACCGCACCCATTCCCGATGATGGTACGTGATTTTCAGTCGATTATTGGCGATGAAATTAAAGTTCAGACCAATGAACGTTTTGGTGCAAATCCTGATTATATCGTTGCTTGTGTTGGTGGTGGTTCTAATGCAGTCGGCGCATTCACTGCATTTTTAAATGAACCGGATGTGAAGCTGGTTGGCGTTGAGCCAGCAGGTCATGGTTTAGATACCGATATGCATTCAGCTACTTTAACTCTAGGTAAGCCGAGCCAGTTACATGGTATGGCCTGTTATGTTCTGGAAGATGAACAAGGCGAGCCATTGCCAGTGCATTCAATTGCTTCTGGTCTGGATTATCCAGGTGTGGGGCCACAGCATAGTTTGCTGAAAGATTTGGGTCGGGTCGAGTATACGACTGCGACCGATCAGGAATGTCTGGATGCATTTATGACACTGTCACGCGTAGAAGGCATTGTGCCTGCACTGGAAAGTTCGCATGCGGTGGCTTGGGCCATTCGTGAAGCAGGGAAACTGCCAAAGGATACAAAAATTGTGGTTAACCTATCGGGTCGTGGTGATAAAGACTCAGATTATGTTGCAGAAAAACTCGGTTTAAACTGATTTTATTCAAAATGTTGATATAAAAAATCCCGGTACATGTGTCGGGATTTTTTATATCTCAAATATGATGGTTTATCTTTGTGTTCTTTAAATTTTGGGATATTTAAATGGTCTTTCTATGTTGGGGAGTAGAGGCAGTATTATTTTAACCTGAGATATATTGCTGTAATTGCTCAATCAGTTTGCGTTGGTCCTCCATAGCCGCTTTGACCAAATCTCCAATTGAAATCAAACCGATCAGTTTTTCATGTTCGACCACAGGTAAGTGACGCAGGTGACGATCAGTCATCAGCGATAAACAGTCTTCTACCGTAGTGGCTGATGTCACGGTAATCACTTTAGAAGTCATGATCTCATTGACTGTAGTATCAAATGAGGTTCTTTGCATCAGGGCAATCTTACGGGTGTAATCCCGTTCTGACAAAATCCCCACCACGCTGTCTTCATGGGTGACTACCAGCGCCCCGATTCCTTTTTCGGCCATCAAGGTGATGGCCTCTAAAACTGTAGAATCTGGACGGATGGTATAAATAGCTTGATGCATTTTTTCACTGAGCACCTGTGCCACATTGGTCATGCTTAATCATCCTTATCGGTCAATTTATTATTAATCCTTGAGTATGTATTCAACCTGAACATCTCTAGGTTTTTAAGTTTTACTCTTTATAAATAGCATGTTATTTAAGCAATGTGCAGTCTTTGTTGCGAAAAAAATAGGTGACGCATTTGTGCAGCAGTTAGTTTAAGTCTGGTGCCATTGGTATTGCATAGGGCGGGTGTAACATTCAGTCGTGATAAGGTTGGTAATAACGCATTTTCAAAATCTTCAGAATTGATTTTACGTGGAATGTAATGCGGCCAATGTTGTTGAGCGTAATTTTGGGCATCGAGTGGATTAAGCCAAAATGGAAAGATGCAGTCTTCGTGGTCGCGCATCATTGCCCAACCTTTATGATATGCGCCCCATAGCTCGCCACAATTCATCATGGATTTCAGCATTGTAATCTTCAGAAGAAATTCTTTGCAGATCGGATCAATTTGAATAATTGTTCGTGGTTTCATTGGAATTAAGTGCTATTGGATGACAGCCCCTATTCTAGAAACTTTATAAGTAATTACTGTTTCAGCTTTGCAAGTAATCGTAAGAAAATATGTATTGATTGCGGTTTATTGAAAATATGGCTGAAAAGAACGCCACCTAGGTGACGTTCTTTTATGCTTTCATCGTGGCCATGTTTTGCCAGTACTGGGCTTTGAGTGAATCTCGTTCTACACGGAAACCCTGATAGTAAAGTTCTGCTAAAAAAAGTGCTGCTTTACCATGGCCGGCGCGAGCTGCTTCTTCCAGCTGTTTTACCGCATCGACAAAGTTCATTTGTGATTGAATGGTATTAACGGCATCTGCATACAGATGTTCCAGATCATGCTGAGAGAATTGTTGAATCATATATAAACTCCTTAATTTTAATTGTGATTTCAGGATAGACTTATGAGTCTAAATACAAATATAAATTAGTATTGTTAAACTAATATTACAAAATAATGGAAAAGTCAACCATTCGAATTTGTCTGTTTACTTCAGTTATAGTTTAACTGATTAAACTATACACAACTATAAATATTATTAAGCTACATTGTAAATGGATAGCAAACAACAAGGAGAAAGCCATGACGACAAGAACTTTAGATGGTGTGAAATTTGATATGCCGCCGACTGCAGGGCAAATTATGGAGCTTGCAGATTTGCATCGCAAAAAGCTTGATGCTGCTATATTTAGTAAATATACCCATTTGGGTGAATATGGTCTGGCACAGCGTAAAGAAGTATATGATTTTACTCGTGAGCTGGACGAAAACCAGCGTGAGCAGTTTTATAAACTCTATAATGGCGAATTAGTCCGTATTGCAGATGAAGACCGCTTGCATCCACCTGAAGCAGAAGCAGGTTTAAGTAAATTTGCGATTCTACTCGTGCTGGCAGTGGTAGCGGCGGTACTCTATTCTACAATTCTAACCAAAGCAATGAATTAAGCTTGGCATAAGCAGATTTTCAGTCCTTATGAATATTCGGTGTGCTGACTTGAACTTGTGCAATGGCAATCATACACTACCTTTAACCTGAGGTAGTGTATGTCTATAGATTCAGAAAAACTAAATCAACTTTTCAGCAGAATTAATCTGGAACAGATTTATAATAGTGTTGTGATCTTTATTGTTGTGGTGATCCTGTTTTTAGCCGCATTTGCTTTATACCGTCCGTTGAGCATGTCGCAAGCTACTCAAATTCAGCAATTGTCTAAGCAGCAAAATCTTCCCCAAACTCAGGATATGGCACTCGCTCTGTTAGAGCAGCAGCATATCCGTCGTGGGCAATATCTTAAATTGATGCAGGCTTATCAGCAGGAGTCGTTACGGGCACGTCAGCTTCCACCGGTCTCTGTGGAGATGCGCTAGGGAGAGGACGAGTGGGCAAGTAAAAATTTGCATCAATCAAATTTTGTTCTAAACGCATTTCCAATGCAGTTTTATCCAGTTCTTTACTGACGATGATGAGTGTTAAGCGATCAGGATGGAAGTGCTTGCGTATGGCATTTTGTACATCTGTAGCCGTGATTTGAGCCAAACGTTCCGAATAACCGGATAGATAATTACTTTGCTCGCTATAAAAGCCCATATTGCCTAACTGGGCATTGATAGTGGCATTACTGCTGTAAACGTTAGGGAAGGCACGCAGCATGCCCGCTTTGGTTTCTTCCAGACGCTGACCATCAATGGGTTGGCTAACGAAGTTGATAAATGCCCGATGTGCGACCTGGATGCTGTCTAGCAGTTGATCCTGACGTGTAGCATATTTGAAGCTGAATACTCCTGGCGACTGAGTAAAACTGAATGAACTATAAGCTCCGTAGGTAAAACCTCGTTTTACCCGAAGCTCCTGCATGAGTACTGAATTAAAACCACCACCCCCAAATATTCGATTAGCGATCTCTAAAGCCAGCTTATCCGTAGTAAAGCGGGTCGGTCCTAGATGTCCAAAGATGACATGTGCCTGAGACGAGTTATAGGGTAAATGTACTACTTCAAAACCAGATTTAATCTCAGGCGTTGGTAATGCCGCTGCTTTTTGTCCTTGAGGTAAATTACCGGCAATTCGTTCAGACAGCTCGAGTGCCTGTTTAGGACTAAGTTTTCCGGTAATGGCAATATTCATATTTTGTGCCACCAGAAATTGATCACGAAATTTTTTTAATAATTCTGCGTTAATTTTTTTGGTACTGCCTTGGGTGCCAGTGACTGGTTCTGCATAAGGATGTTGACCATAAAGGGTGCGATAAAAACGGATATCCATCAGCCGGCTGGGGTTTTCCTGTAGTTGCTTTTGCCCCACTTGGGTATTACTTAAGGCCAAATTGATGCTAGACGGTTTAAATGAAGCATTCTTTATAACCTCCATCATCATTGCTAAGGCGGGTTCTAATTTTTTGGGGTCTGAGAGCGTACGTAGACGAATTACGAACATGTCCCGATATGCTTGTACGCTGAATTGTGCGCCCGTTTGGTCAAAAACAGCCGCTACCTGATTGGCGCTGTATTTGTCGGTTCCTTCACGCATCAGCTTGGCTGCCATATTTGACAGACCATACAGTCCTTTAGCAATTTCCTCGTCGCGGGCCGAGCCGGCATTGAAGGTCAGCTGGATATCTACCATGGGAAGATCTTGAGTTTCAACAAATAGCGTACGTACCTTGTAGCGATTATTCAGGTCATGAATATAAGGGGCCTGAAATTCACGTTGCGGATTGATATTTTTAAGACTTTGCAATAAAGGAATAGACTGTAACTGACTCGGATTATCATTTTGGTCAGGCTGATGGTCCAGATAGTTTTCTGCATGAATAGCCGTGCTCAAACTTAAAACACAAATAAGCAAAATTGGATAAACTTGAAGCATTTATAATCCCCGTTACTGGGTGTTTTGTTCGGGTGAGAGATAAAGTGTGCTGAGGTTGTCTCTGACAAAATAGGCATTGGCGACGCGCTGGATATCTTGAGTACTGACGCTTTCAAAGTGTTTTGGTAACTCATCCATCAGGCGATAACTCAAGCCATTGACCTCCAGATTTCCAATCATTCTGGCCTGTCCAGCCAGATCGTCCTGACTATAAATCAGACTTGAAATAAAACGTGTGCTGATGCGCTCCAGTTCTCGCTCGGAAATAGATTCAGTTTTTAGTAAATCAATTTCATCCTGAATTGCAGCTTGTGCTTCTGCCAGGCTAACACCTGAAACAGGAAGTGCTGAAATACCAAACAGGCTGTCACCACGATTATAAGGATCATAAGACACGCTGACAGAGGTCAGAATTTTACGATCTCTTATCAGGCGATCTTGCAGGCGGGAAGAAATCCCACTGTCCAAAAGACTGCGAATAATACTCAATGCATAGGCATCTTGCGGGTTTTTAGCTGTGGTTAATGATTTTACGTTCCAGGTCATATAAAGATTGGGCACCTGAACATTGCTGTTGATCTCCATATGTCGATAACCCAAACGCTCAAACTCCAGTACATCATTGCGTGCTGGTGTTGGGCGGGCGGGAATGTCAGCAAAATATTTTTGTACCTGTGCCAAAGCAGCTTCAGATTCGATATTTCCGACAATTACCAGAATAGCATTATTCGGGCTGTACCAGTCCCGGTACCATTTTTTAACATCATTCAACTGAATATTATTTAGGGTTTTCATATGTCCAATCACTGGCTGACGGTAGTGACTGGTCGGATAACTGATCCATTTAAACCGTTCAAAGGCTTGCGCCCGCGGATTGTCATCTGTGCGCTGGCGCCGTTCTTCCATGACGACTTTAATTTCTGGCTCGAAGTCCTGCTGCCGCAGTAGTAAATTGCTCATACGGTCAGACTCAAGTTCCAGTGCCATAGGAAAATAGGCCTTAGGATAGAGCTGATAATAATTGGTGTAATTGGTGAAGGTAGCGGCATTGATACTGCCGCCATAAATCCGGCTAAGACGGGTGAATTCATCATTTGGAACTTTATGGGTGCCTTTGAACATCATATGTTCAAGTGCGTGTGAAACTCCCAGAATATTCCCGGATTCATCACTACTGCCGACTTTATACCAGATTTGTGTCATTACCATGGGCGCACGATGGTCTTCCCGAATTATGACTTTTAAACCGTTACTTAACGTGGTTTCAAAAGTAGTCCGTGACAATTCACTTCGGGTTTGTGCCTGAGCTGGGCTAAAGCTCAGGCTAAACAAGACCGCTGCACCGAATGGATAGATCATCTGTTGGATCATTTGAGAGAAAGAGGAGACAGTAAAAAAGGTAGTGAACACTAGATCTCCCAAAATAGGCATTTGTATTTAGAGTTATTTTTAATAAATGCGTACTTGAAAGCAACCGAGAGCTGTAGCTTTTTGGTATGTTTGTCCAGCAATTGTATTGCTAGCTGCAAAGCAGGCAAGTTATGGTAGAATCTGGGTTTTTAACGCAATGCTTTTCAAGGATTCGGCATGCAACAGCAATCTAATGGGCAAAACAAATTTTTGATTGATGCTGATATCGGAGATGATGATGTCACATTACCGAGCTTACCTGCGGTCAATGTGCCTATCGTAGAAACGCCAAGCGAAGCAGCTGTAGTTTCTGCACCTGTTACCACAGAAACTGAAAATGAAGATTCTGCGGCAAAAGGTGGCTTCTTTAGCCGTATGAAAGAGGGTTTAACCAAAACCCGTAAGAACCTTGCCGATGGGATGGTCAATATCCTGATCGGTGGTAAAGAAATTGATGATGAATTATTAGAAGAAGTTGAAGAACAGCTTCTGGTGGCTGATATTGGTGTCGATGCAACCAAGACCATTATTACTAACCTGACTGAACGTACGGCACGTGGTGATTTGATCTATTCGCATTCACTCTATAAAGCACTTCAGGAAGAGTTGGTGGCTTTATTGGCACCACGGGTAAAACCGCTGCATATTGATCCAAACAAATCACCTTATGTAATTCTGGTGGTGGGTGTAAATGGTGTCGGTAAAACCACGACGATTGGCAAACTGGCCAAACGCCTACAAGGTGAAGGCAAGACTGTTATGCTGGCAGCAGGTGATACTTTCCGTGCAGCTGCAACGGAACAGCTACAGATCTGGGGTGAGCGTAATAATATTGCAGTCGTGGCTCAAGGTCATGGTGCTGACTCGGCTTCGGTCATTTTCGATGCTTTTGAAAGTGCCCGGGCCAAGGGTGTAGATGTATTGATTGCAGATACAGCGGGTCGTTTGCATAATAAAGGTCATTTGATGCAGGAATTGACCAAAGTAAAACGTGTCATGCAGAAAATTGATGCAACTGCACCGCATGAAGTCATGTTGGTGGTGGATGCCGGTACTGGCCAGAATGCCATTAATCAGGTTGAAATGTTTGATGAGGCAGTCGGCTTGACAGGTTTGACCATTACCAAACTGGATGGGACTGCCAAAGGTGGTGTGCTGTTTAATATCGCCAGTCGTACCCATGTGCCGATCCGGTTTATTGGTGTCGGTGAAAAAATTGATGATTTGCGTCCATTTTCCGCTAAGTCATTTGTCGCTGCATTGTTTGAAACTGAAAAATAAATAATGCGTTATAGTTCACACAAACTTCGCCAAGTGCGGAGTTTGTTGTTTTTAGCGGGTTTGAATGCTCTAAAAAGCAGCTTGAAAAAATTAAGCAAAGTTATTTAGCTTAATAAAACCATTATAATTCTACGGGATTATTCAGGCTGTTTTAGCTTGGTTTTGTGGGGTAGAAAATGGCATTGCTAGATAAGATTGGTCAGGTATTAACAAGCGATATAACCAAGGACTTTAAGTTTTCAAAAAAAAACAAACTGAATGATGATCTGGAGCTGACCTTTATTGATCAGTTAAAAAAGCGCCGTAGTATTTATGCGTTGGGTAAACGGGTGCATTATAGTCAGGCCTATCTTTGCGAAATCATTCAGGAAGCAGTGCGCAGTTGTCCTTCCGCCTACGATTCCCAAAGTACGCGCATTGCCGTGTTATTTGCAGATTCTCATCATCAATTCTGGGAAATTGTGAAACAGGTTCAGCGCCAGCATGTACCAGAGCATATTTATGAAGGAGTGGAGCTGAAACTGAATCAGTGTGCTGAAGCCTATGGCACGATTTTATTTTATGAAGATCAGTCCGTGATTCAACAATTGCAAAAGAAAATGCCATTAAATAGTGAAGATTTTTCAGCATGGTCTGAACAAACTTCCGGTATGGCACAATTTGCTGTATGGGCGACATTGGCAGATTCTGGCTTGGGAGCCTCCTTGCAGCATTATAATCCCCTAATTGATGAAAAAGTCGCTGAGCATTTTGACATCGACAAGAATTGGTTGTTGCGTGCCCAGCTGTGCTTTGGATCAATTGAGCAAACGGTAGAAGAAAAATTGCAACAGTTGGATCAGTACCGTTTTAAAATATTGAATTAAAACACTGTGAATAGAGTGGTAGTGAATAGCATGGTGGCTGTGATGAAGTCAGATCCATACCTGCTACTCAGATATAAATCCAAGCGTTATATAAATGAAACACAATGTTATCGAAATGCACCTGTTATGGGTGCTTAAAACACGTAGTATGACTTGATCGATTTATTAATAATCAAGGTATACAGAGGTGAATTCATGACATTTTTAGATCAGATGAAGAAACGCCGTAGCATTTATTCGATTGGAAAAAATGTAAAACTGGATCAGGCAGAAATCGAACAAATTATTAAAGATGCAGTGAAATTCAGTCCTTCATCTTTTAATTCGCAAACCTCACGTGTGGTCATTTTATTTGGTCAATCACATGATACCTTCTGGCATATTGTACGCGAAACTTTGCGTGACCTCGTGTCAGCAGATGCATTTGAGGCAACCAATAACAAGATCAATGCGTTTGCTGCAGGTTACGGTACTGCGCTATTCTATGAAGACCAGGATGTAGTGAAGTCGATGCAGGAGCAGTTCGCACTCTATGCCGATAATTTTCCGGTCTGGTCAGAGCATTCTTCTGCGATTGCACAGTTTGCAACCTGGACTGCTTTGGCAGAAGTAAATATTGGTGCTTCGTTACAGCATTACAACCCAATTATTGATGAAGAGGTCGCACGAACTTTCGATATACCGCCTTCCTGGAAACTTCGCGCTCAACTAGTATTTGGTTCAATAGAAGCACCTGCAGGTGAGAAAACCTTTATAGATGATGCGGAGCGATTCAAGACCTTTACCTAATCAGCTTTAATTAAAAAAACCAGATTAAAAGAAGCAGAGTAATGCTTCTTTTTTTATATATTGGAGTTGTGTTTACCTACTATCTAATATATCTAGCTGAATAAATTCTAGAAGTTCAGGCTGTATTATTTTCAACTTTTGTCATTGGATTGTCATTTAAAAGGCAGATAGTGCTTATTTTTAATAAACAACCAATAACGAGTAATGGATATGGATTTAGGTATTGCGGCAACAGCAGCAGTGTTTTTATTTAGTACATCGGCTTTTTCAGCTGTAACCGTTACAGTACCTGAAGAAATAAAAATTGTTGCCGTAAATGATCAGGAGGTAAAATCAGGTTTCTTGCGTTCAAATCAGGCTTATACCTTGAATGCGGGGGTAAATGCGATTAGCGTACGTTATAACGAATTTTTCCAGCACTCAGATAATTCACATGACATCTTGAAATCTGGCGTAGTTACTGTAAAAACACCTGAGCTGATCGAGGGTGAAACTTATAGGTTAACTTTGATGAACGCTCCTAAAGATTTTGAGGAAGCAAAAAATTATAAAGACCAGCCGATTATTGGGCTTTATGATGCAAAAAATCAGCTGCTGGTTCAGCAGATGGGAGCAAAAGAGACAGCCAGGCCATTATTTGGAAAAAGTATTTTAACCAGGTCTGTAGATTTAACTAGTAAAGCTGTGACTCCCGTCAATCAGTCTGCAGCAGTTTATACTCAGGTAACGGTAGCGCCGAAGACTGTAAATGTGAAAATAGCGGAAAATATGACAGGCAATCAGCTTGATCAGCAATTGATTCAGGTATGGCAGAAAGCATCTAAAGTTGAGCGTCAAAAATTCATGACTTGGCTTGTTGAACAGGCAAATTAAATAATCTTTCAAGAATCAAAAAGATCACTCTTAGGTGATCTTTTTTTATGAAGGCAGAAGAGTAAAATTAACATTTCCTTAAAATTTGCATGCTGAAATAGGTAGAAAAACTCAAAAAAAGTGTTAAAAATAGAGTTTTAGGTTAAAAAATAAACGTACGATGGTTTTTTCTGAATATTTTCAAGAAAAGCTCTTGCGCTTGTTTTGAAACTGTATAGAATACGCAGCACACCAACACAATGCATGAAACGAAACGTTAAGTAATTGGGTTGGAGCTTAAAACTGACGAAGTTTTAAGAAGATCATTAAGAGATTATGAAGAACAACTTGTGTGGATTTTTACTGGTTGATTGATCGAAATTATTTTCATTG